>JBQCEI010000166.1:0-2800 GCA_051960375.1 Aureliella sp.
CGAGAGGTGAGAAGATCAATATGCGGCCCGCGTGAATTGTCTTGGCTCCCCCTCGCCCCGCTTCGGGGAGAGGGGGCTGGGGGGTGAGGGGCCGAAGCGGAGATAAGGTGAGCCTTTGCAGATCAACCCCCGGTCGGTCTGGCTCTGTGGCGGGTTCGTCCCTCGCTTATGGCGCCGTTCGCCGGAGCGAAAAGTTCCTAGCCGCCGATTCTGCGGAAGACCCAAAAACATGAGCTTTTTCGAGCTGTTCCGCATCCTCTTTGCCGCGCATTTCGTGCTGGGAATCTTCCTTGCCCTTCGTCTGTGGATTGGTATCTTCGCAGTCTTGGGGTTATTTGCGATGCCGGAAATCACGTCTGAGGGAGCTGGCTACGTGTTAGCTGTCGGCTTGCTGAGTCTCCTTTGGTATTACGTCTGGTACGGCTCCATCGTGTTCGCACTTCGCGGGCACTTTCCCGTTTTTTCGATCCGCGTTTTTTCGATGATCCTAGCAATCGTCTACGCGGGGCTCGTGATCGCGTATCTGGTGAACAGTCCAGAGGCATGGGCCAATGCGCTGATGCAGCACCCCGTCTATTTTGCGTTCGTCGCCGCGATGTTATTGATCGCCGCGTGCGGCCTTACGATTTTGCCGAGCCTCAAAACGGCCGCGGATCAAGACGAGGGGCGCATCGCACAAGCTCGCGATCGGCAGTTCGATCAGTTACATCCATGGGGCAAGCGTTCCGCTGGTCCCGAAGAATCTGATGGGCAATGAGCGACTGAGGGAGTGACTGAGCCCGGCCCGCCGATTCTGCCGAAGACCCTCTCTCTTAGTGTCTTCGTGTCTTTGTGGTTGATCAAAGCACTCGTCTCACCAATTGGTGCTAGCTAAACCGTCTCCCTGAAAACCCTTCGCAACCGTTAAATCTTCCCAAGTTGGCTCAACCGGTACGACCGTTACAGCCGAATCAATCTACAGCACAAGCTGTATTCAGATTCGTGGCGGGTCGGGTGCAAGGCAACCGGCACGCGCACGGCGAAGAGGACTCGGGAGACAGAGAGAATGTTCGAGCGACTTTGGGGGACGAGGTCACGCCTGAGTGGCCGCAACCTGATGCGAGCCGCGTTGCTAGCAACCTTGACGGTCAGCGCGTGGAACAGCGTCGAACTGAGCGCATGGGGACAGCTTCGCTCTGGCCGCACCGAGCGTCCGCTCTACCACGATCAAGTTCGCCCAGCTAGACCAGCCACCGCACCAGCATCTGCCGCAGCTCGAAGCCGGCCAAGCGGTCGATCGCGCGTCGTACAAGCTGGCGCCGAGTATTCGATTATGGAACAGGCCCAGGGAGCAGCGCCGGCTCAACCTCGCACCGCACCACCTGCAGCCAGCGCTCCGATGAGCGGCAACGCTGGAGCGATGCCACCGGAAGCGGTTCAGGCAGCTCCCGAGCCGCTGCCGATGGATGACAACATGGCGCCCTTCGAGGAGGGCTACTACAATAGCGCTCCGGTTGCGATGGGCCATGGCGACGGATGCTCCTGCGGAAACTGTGGCGGCGGTGGTCAGTACTTTGCGGACCTCGCGCCGGGGTGCTGCGACAACTCTTGCGGAGTCGGCATGTGCGATGGTCCGCTGGCTCGCTTGCTCGGAGGCATGAGCATTCGCGCCGAAGTGCCACTTTTCTGGCGGCGCGGCATTGGCGTGCCGGCGCTGGTGACGACTTCGCCTACCGGCACTGCTTCCAACGTCGCGGGCCAGCTCGGCCGATCGACGACGCAGGTCCTGCTCGGTAACGAAGTCCTCGGCCAGGACGTTCAGGCGGGCTTCCGCATCAGCCTCGGCACTTGGCTTGACCAGAATCAATATCGCGGACTGCTGGTGCGCTACACCAACGCAGGCAACCTCGACACCGACGTCAGTTTCAACAGCAACACGTCACCGATTCTCGCGCGTCCCTTCAACAATATCTCCAGCGGCACGGCGACCCCCGATACGCAGCTGATCGCTTACCCTGGCGACACGACGGGCAACATCCGCGTGCGCACCGAATCGGAAGTCGACGGCTTCGACATCGTGGTTCGCCGACTGGCCTACCGCGACCGTTTCACCCGCGTCGACTGGCTGTACGGATACCAGCACAACCGCGTCGCCGAGAGTCTGCGGATCGACAGCAACACGACCGTCACCGGCAACGTGCCACCGCTGACCGGCACGTCGATCGCCGTCACCGATCTGATCCAAACGACCAACAACTTCAGCGGCGGCGTACTGGGTCTGATGAGTTCGCGGCAGTTCGCTTGCTGGAAGTTCGAAGCGATGGCTCGCATGGGCCTAGGCAACATGGACCGGCGCGTCCAGCTGCGCGGCGCCACCACGACGACATCCGCAGCGGGAGTCGCCACGACCGACGCTCAGGGACTCTTGGCGCGGAACACCAACAATCGTCCGTTTCAAGACGACACCTTTACGGTCGTCCCCGAGTTCGCCCTCAACGCCGGCTATTACCTGACGCCGAACATCGACTTTCTGATCGGTTACAACTACCTGTTGCTTCCGAAAGTCGCTCAGCCCGGCCGGCAGATCGATTCGACAGTGAATCTGTCCGATCCACTGACCGGAGCGATGCGTCCGCAACTAGCTCTCGACTCGAAGAGTTACTGGCTGCATTCGCTCAATCTCGGTATGCAGTGGCGGTACTGAGAAGAGTTTGATCGCGAAGCGATTACCTGTGATAGCCTCGGGCGCCAGCCCGAGGTACCGCGACGCTAACGATCGGTCGTGGTCGCGAAGCGACTACCTGACGGCCACAGGTAGTCG
>JBQCEI010000167.1:0-2343 GCA_051960375.1 Aureliella sp.
AGACGGCGTGGCCGGTCGGGACGACGATCGCTTCGGGGCCATCGGTGAGCGATGCAAGTTCGACGATCCAGTAGATGCGCGTGACGTCGTTCTGCAGCAAAGCCTGCCGCATGACACGCATCTGCGCAAGTTGCTCTTTGTGCCCTTGACCGCGGGCGGGAATCATCTGCGCCGTGCCGCCCGATACCCGGTCTACGAACTCAGACAGCTGATCGACATCGATCTTGCGGATATCGATCCATGCGACTGCGAGCGTCTGCGAATCGAGGTATTTTTCAATAGCCGCGTGGCGGTCTTTCGCCTGCGCGAAAAGGGGCTGCGGAATGGCGAGACTCAAGATCCATGCACTCAGCAAAGCAAAGGCTAACGTAGTCTTACTCATGATTTTTCGATCCTGCATTTAAGGGTTCTTCTTGGATTTCGTGGTATTGCGATCTGTAAGGTCGCGTATGTCAGCCCAGGGCAAGGAGGCCGCCAGGCCGACGCAGCCCTGGGTGGCTGTTAGGGCCAAAGGCCCGCGATTCCTTAGCCCAGCCCCGCGGGCTGGGGATACCACGGCCGCGAACGATCCCAGCCCGCAGGGCTGGGCTAAGGAATTACGGACCATTGGTCCTCAAGACTCCTTTGAGATGAGCCACATTTACGGGGCCAAAGTCGCGTCTTGGATGATCACATCGAGCTGCTTGAAAGCATCGTATTGCGTCGGCAAATCGCCCGACAGTCGGATGCTGACTCCCCTGTCGGTTTGTTGCGGTTGGTAATCGAAGGGTCGGTTGGTGAACGGGTTGAGTGGGGCAGGGGCCGGCTCGAGTTCATCGAGACGCTTAGGCAGTTTGCCTTGATGTGCGGCGGCATGCATCCGCAAAGCTTCGACGACCATCAAGCGATGCCGCTGAAATTCGACTCGGGCAACGGCTCGGCGCAGCCCGTCGTAGCCGGGAAACAGCAAACTGGCGATGGAAGCGGCCACAGACTGGTAGCGATTCTCGGCCGTCCAGCGATCCAATCTTCGCATTGCCTGCTCGCTCAAATCGTTGGAAAGTGCGTACGGCAGCAAACTGACCTTTTCCAGTTCATCGGCCCAGCGGCGCAGTTCGCGGTGCGTATCGATCAAGAGCGCTCGCGTCGGCGGCATGGCTTCGACTTCCTCTTTCTTCCAGCCCGCGTCAATCAATTGCTGTTTGGCCTTGGAGCGAGCCGTCATGGCAGCGACGGTAACGGAAAATCCAAGATTGTCGGTCGTCGAGTCGAGCTCGCGCATTTCAGCCACCAGCTCTTGCAAGCGGGATTGCCAGTACTGCTCATCACCGCCTCGCGCTTCCGCCTCCGGTAGCATCGGGAAGATCATGTCGAACCAGCTCAGTTCGAATTCAATCGATCGCTGCATCTGGGGCGCAAGATCATGAACGCTCGCCAGCGCCCAGTAAAGATTGGGACAGCCCGGCTTGGCAATCGCATCCTCAACTGCTTCGCGCATGACTTCTTGCATCGCCAGGGCAACGAGTTGCTGAATCAACGTCTCGCCGCTGGCCATAAACTCGGCCAGACGATGACCGTCCTCAATCGAGGCCAAGGCTCCATCAAAGTCGCCGCGAGCGAGCCTGTCATCGATTCGGCGACGCAGTAGTCTCGCCAGCTCTCTCCCTTCCTGCACGTCGGGTAGGAGATACGAAACCACCGCCGCGCCGCGCAGGTCGCGAATGCGATGGTCCCACTTAAAATCTTCGGACAACGCAAGCGCATGGATTTCGTCGAACACTGGCCCCGTCGCGTCGAGCAGCTTTTGCAGCTCGGCTGGTGTCGGCGCGGGCTCTTCGGTCCCGACGTCGATGTGGCGGCGCAAGTCGAGAGGGACGTTTTTGAACATCAGCATAGCGCGCGAGTAGTGCAACAGCGCCGAGCCTGGCTTGAGCTGTTGCAGCTCCGGGGAAAAGCGATACTTGAGCGCCGGCACCGGTTCGGCTGCCGCGTGCACCACGAGCGGCGCTTCGGTTTGCTCGGCCGCCTGCTTCGAGCTGGCGCCTAGTTGCTCGAGCGTCATCGTTGAGCCGAGCTGAACTTTTTCAGGCGTTTGGCCGTTCACTGCGGCGCAGAGCAGCATCAAGAGCCAGGCCGCGGCTAGATGTTGGATGGGCGCTGTTGCAATTCTCATGGTTTGCTTCCTGATGAGTAGCGAGTTATCTGCGCACTCTCGGGCCGTGCTCCCGACTTGTAACCCGACGCGTAAGCGAGGGACGAACCTGCCAGACAGACCGACAAACCATTGTTGGCCCGCCAAGGCTGAACGTATCTCCGCTCCTGCCCCTCACCCCCCGGCCCCCTCTCCCCGAAGCGGGGCGAGGG
>JBQCEI010000168.1:0-2365 GCA_051960375.1 Aureliella sp.
CGGACTGATCGCCCTGAGCGGCCTGGCCTCGGGTGGCGCCGCCGGACAGCTCGCGGCCGCTGAAGCCGAGAACAAGCCGAGCGAGCCGGGCGCCGGTCCGTGGATCACCTGCGTCCGCTGGGCCGACGATAACCAGCTCGTCGGCGCCGAATCGCAAGGCTTGCTGCTCCGCACCGGCAAAGTAGTCAAGACGACCGCCGCCGACGTGTCGAAGCTCGAGCCGATCGGCGAGGAAGAAACGTCGATCTGGGCCGTGCTGCCGCTGGGCGACGGCAAGGTGCTCGCTAGCAACTACAAGGGAGAGGTCTTCCAGCACGGCGGCGGCGAAGCTCAGAAGTTTGATCTGACCGCCCGCTGGATTCGCGCTCTGGAAAAGGCTCCGGGCGATGGCCAAGCGCTGGCCGGAACCGAGGACGGCAAATTGGTCGTCCTGTCGCTGGCCGACCGCAAAGAAACCAAGCGCATCGACGCACACGGTGCGGCGATCTTCGACATTGCAGTCAATGCAGCCGGCGACAAGATCGCCACCGTCGCAGGCGACGGTTCGGTCAAGCTGTGGAACTGGCCAAGCCTGGAAGCCGCCGGGTCGATGTCGCACGGCAACGAAGCGGTGTGGGCTGTCCAGTTCACGCCCGATGGCAGCAAGCTGATCACCGGCGGTGCCGAGCGCCGCGTCCGGCTTTGGGACATCGCCAAGTCGAAGCTGATCATGAGCATCGCTGTCACGCCCGACTGGGTCACTTCGCTGGATCTGGTTCCCAATTCGTCGCTGGTGGCCGCCGGATGCATGAACGGCAAAGTCGAGATCGTCGACTACGCAGCCATGCTGCCGGTTGCGGAACTCGATGGACCGGGCAGCGCGATCTGGAGCATCGACATGTCTCCGTCGGGCAAGCAGCTCGCCGTCAGCACCCGCAAACACGGCATCGCCCTGATCGCCGCCGACAAGTGGCAAGAACCCGCCAAGGCCGTAGCCGACCGCGCCGCCTCCGAAAAGGCCCCGGCTCCCTAACCTCACGCCCAACTTGCCACTCTCGTTCCCGGGCTCCGCCTGGGAACGCACTGTCTTGGAGGCTCTGCCTCCTTCGAACCCGCGCTGACGGCATGCCTCCGTGGCTGCCCAACGAGGCAGAGCCTCGAAGACAGTGCGTTACCGGGCAGAGCCCGGGAACGAGTTAAGCGAAAGCTTTTACTACTTTCATCTCAAAGGCTCACATGGAAGCAAGCTTACCCCGCATCGGTTTGACCATGGGCGATCCGGCCGGCGTCGGTCCCGAGATTGTCCTCAGCGTCCTGGGCGACCGCGCGGTGACCGGTCACTGTCACTTGATCGTCTTCGGCGATGCGGCAGTCTTGGAGCGCTGCGCCGCGGTCACCGGACAAACGTTTGATTGCCAAGTAGTCCCCTTGGCGCAGTGGCAGCGCGATTCGTCGCAAGTCACTGGCTCAGCGGTGATCGACTGCGGCAGCATCTCCGCCGACCAGTTCCAGCCGGGGATCGTTTCGGCGGCGACCGGCGAGGCCAGCTATCAGTACATCCAGCGAGCGATCGACGCCGCGCTGGCCGGTCACATCGCGGCAGTCACCACCGCGCCGATCAACAAAGAAGCTTTGCACGCGGCCGGCCATCTCTATCCCGGCCACACCGAGATGTTCGCAGAGCGAGCCGGCGCTGAGCGGGCGTGCATGCTGCAGTTCTCGCCCGAGATCACTTGCTCGTTCGTGACCGTGCACTGCGGGTACGCCGAAGTTCCGAGCCTGCTGACCGAGCAGCGAGTACTCGACGTTATCGAACTGACCGCTCAGGCGCTCGAGCGGCTGCGCGGACCGAATCCGAAGCTGGTCGTCTGCGGCCTCAATCCGCATGCCGGCGAGCACGGCCTATTTGGCGACCGCGAAGAAGAGCGCATCATCATCCCGGCGATCGAGCGAGCTCGCGGCGAGGGGCTCGACATCGAAGGTCCGCTCCCGCCCGACACTGCGTTTTTGCCGTGGAAGCGTCAAGCGACCGACGCGTACATTTGCATGTATCACGACCAGGGACACATCCCAGTGAAAGCCCTCGCGTTCGACTCGGCGGTCAACACGACGCTGGGCATCTCGATCATCCGCACCAGCGTTGACCACGGCACCGCCTGCGACATCGCCTGGCAAGGCAAAGCCCGCACCAGCAGCCTGCGAGCTGCCTTGGACGTCGCGATCAAACTAGCCAAGTAGTGTCTGCTCCTCCGCGCTCTTCGCGTCCGGGTGGCACTGGCTATGCCAGTGTCTTCCACTTCGAAGTCTGGGGCGAACCACACCTGAAATCGGCCCAACGTCATTCAAACCACAAGGCAGTAGGGCACTAACTCCCGAGCCCGACCCT
>JBQCEI010000169.1:0-4196 GCA_051960375.1 Aureliella sp.
CTGAGCGACGACCGGCGGATGATTGGCATAATACTGAGTCGCCGCATGAGCCGGCGAGAGTCCGCGGCGGCTGGCTCGGCGATCGCGCAGCAGCGTCCACACGATGTAGTACGGGACGTAGCAAACCGCCGCCACCACGGTCAAAGCCGTGATCCAGCCGAGATTCACGATGCTGAAGAACACGACCGCGACGATGACGAGCACGCGAGCGATCGGTCCCATCGAACTGGTGTTCCAGGCGTTCGAGATGCGGCGCAAGCTCGTTCGCAGCGTTCGGGCCAGCGGCTCTTCGTAGTGAAGGCTCGTGTGATGCGAAGCTGTTCCCGGCGAAGTGACTGCAGCGCCGCCCCCCTGGCCGCGAAAGTCGTGAAGCGGTGTAACGGCGTACGTGGCTACGACCGGCTCGATGACCGGCGGAGCGGAGGCGCCGCCTCGATCGACCACGAGATAACGTTGATCGATCTCGAGGCCCAGTGCGCTGGCCATCTGGCGGACGTCGGCAAAGCGGCTCGATGCATTCTTTTGCATTGCCTTGGCGACGGCTTCGCGGACCGGCGAAGCGACGCGCGTCAGATCGGGATCTGCCGTCAAGTGCTTCATGATGATCTCCTGGCTGCTCTCGCCATCGAACGGCAAGCAACCGGTGGCCATCTCGTAGAGCATCACGCCGAGCGCATAGATATCGATCTCTTTGCCGTATTCTCCCTTGCCGATCTCAGGAGCCATGTAGTGAAACGTGCCGACGCTCTCGGTCTGACCGCCGCGGCGCGAGCACGAGATGAATTTTGATAGGCCGTAGTCGCCGATCTTGACCAGTCCCTCGTCGGCGAAGATGTTGGCCGGTTTCAAATCGCGATGCACGATGCCGTGATCGTGCAGGTAAGCGACCGCAGCGGCGATCTGGCCGAACCAGTTGCGGAGTTCCTGGGCCGGCATGCCGGCCGGATGCTGCTCGATCAAATCGCGCAGGCTCGGGCCGGAAACGTACTCCATGACGATCCAGCCTTGATCGTGCTGGTCGAACTGAATGTCGTACAGCCCGATCAAGTTGGGATGTTTCAGATTCAAGCACTGCCGGACGCCGCGCACTTCGATGTCGAGATTGCGCTGGATGCTCTTGAGAGCGACCTCCTTGCCGGCGTCGCTGACTGCAAAGTAGACCTCGCCAAAGCCGCCAACGCCGACGCCGCGCTTGATCGTAAAGCCGGGCAGTGGCTTGTCGCCGGTGCCGAATGAGAACTTCATCGCCTTGCCTTGCTGCGCGAAAGGATCTCCGCCAGTTTCAACTGTTTCCGGACTCTTGGGTACGGCCTTGAGCGGGTTGAGTAACTGGATCATGGCTTGTGACTTTGTTCGAAATGTTGGCTATTGCGATTATCGCCGCAACTATTTAGGCCGCAAAGAGCGAGCCTGTGGGCGCTCGCGGTTTTGCATCGGGGAAGGCCGGCGGTTTTGCGGCCTGTTGATTGAATCAGCCGGCACGCGGTAGCGTCCGGTTTCTTCCAGCAAACCGCGGGCTACCGCCCTGCGGCTGATGTGAAACACAGCGAAGCGGTTGGCCGTCATTTAAAACTCGATCATTCAAAGCTCAATGAAAAATCCTCTCCGCGCACGCGAGTTCCCGACGCCACGGCGAACTGACCTCGCTGCTTCTGATCGTTCACTAACACTTCTTCACCGGTGCGCATTTGCCACTGGCCATTGCGGCTGACCAGCAGCACTTCGTTTTTCCACTGGCTGCAGTCGATGTGACTGCCGGCCCGCGCGCCCATGATACAGCAGTCCGAGAGCAACACGATCGCGTCGACGTTCGGTTGCCAGCGATGGATGCTTGCTATCTCCAATCTGGCCGTGCCGCTCAGGGCGTTGGGGCGGCGAAAGCGGAGTTTCACTGAGTTGCCCAGCTCGATCATCGCGCCGTCGCGCAGCAATTGCGGCCGGTCGATTGACTGGCCCGCTAGCTTCGTCGCCTGCAGGGGCTGCAGCAGGTAATCGGTTCCCAGCCGCCGGACGACTGCCGCTTGGCGACTGAGATCGCCGACGATCCCCACATCGGCTCGCGATTCGGCAAAGGCTTGTCCGAGCACCAATTCCGGTTTGTCCCACAGCAGGTAGCCGCCGATGCCATCGATCCAAAGAATCGAGTGTTTCGGCGGCGGCTGCTGCGAGCTTTTCGGGCGGCGATCGTCGTAGGCATGCATGACATGAGTGCTCATTGGCAAAGCCGAGGGCTTGGAGTGGATCATCCCATGCTTCAGTTTTACCGCGGTGACGCGGAGAACGCAGAGAAACAACAGGTCGGCAGCGACCTTTTTCACAGGCCGCTGCCGAGCCAGGAGCGTTGTTGCAGACGGTCGCTATTCGCTCTCGGTCTGGCTGACCAGCGATTCGACTTCTGCGCGGCCTTCGCCGAAGTAGTCGGCGATCTCGCTCAGCAGATCGGCCGAAGCGGTTTCATCGAGCGGAATCGAACCGTCGAGGGCGCCTTCGCTGGAATTGAGCTTCTCGGCCACATCGATGCGGGTGCGGATGTCGTCGAGCAACTGGCGGGTGCTGCTGAGGTGGCTATCGTCGATCGAAACCGGATTGGCGGTCTGAGCGACTTGAACCATCGTCAAGCGAGCTTGCAGGTTCTCGATTTCGACTTCCAACTGACGCTTGGCCGAGAGCATTTCGTCGAGCTTGCGGCGAGCGGCGTCGAGATTCTTTTCGCGAGCGGTCAGAATCTGCGACAGCTTGTTAGCGGTCTTTTCGTGGACCTGGAATTGTTTGAACCGCGCGGCCAGATCGTCTTTGACTTGCTGGCAGGTGTAGTCGCGGCCGGCGTACACGAAGTGAACCGAGCCGCTTTCCAGATCGTTCTTCAGCCGCAGGATGTCCTGCTTGGCCTTGGCGATTTGCTGTGTCTTGGCGGCGACTTCGGCGGCCAAGCGTTCGGCGCCGACTTCTTCGCGAGCGACGATTTGCATGTTGGCGGCGATCTCGGGTTTGATGTCCTCGATCATCTGCCGCGCTCGCTTGATTTCCCATTCGATGGGAACGTTCTGGCGAACCTGCTCGCTGGCCGAATGCCAGCCGGTTCGCACATAGCTCAGGCCCGCCGAGCCGAACACGGCGGTCAGGCCCACCATCGCCAATACTCCTGCTAGTACCAGCTTCTTAATCATTTTCGCGCCACCTTCTTCAATGGATTCATCGATTGCCATGCGTCGCCGCGGTCGTCCCGGCCCGCTCGCGCCGCTTTAAGCTCTGCTCTGCCCAAGGGAAAGCTTCCCGCTAAACGCCTGTCTTCAGGCTCGCCTGCCAACCACTGGCGTTGCTTCCCACGAAGATTGGTTCGCAGGCGCTGCCGGCGATCTTGGAAAGTGGCGAAAAAATTCTTTTCCGCTCGTCTTTCGGGCAGTATTG
Source organism: Aureliella sp. (assembly GCA_051960375.1). Taxonomy (GTDB): domain Bacteria; phylum Planctomycetota; class Planctomycetia; order Pirellulales; family Pirellulaceae; genus Aureliella. Next base: position 3,409 of record JBQCEI010000169.1, read on the forward strand.
GCAGCCCGGAGACCGAAGAGATTCAGTGGCAAGATGCGCAGCCAGCCCTTTTGGCAGCGGTGTGTTGAAATCGCACCACATTTGAGCGACACAGCGGGGAGTTGCGGCACACGGCCGCACACATCTGGGCGTAGCTGGAAAATTTTTCCCAGCCGGCGGAACGGTTATTTCGCAAGAGATATTGAGGAAAATCGCTTTCGCCCGCCAGCGCGCTGCGCTCGACGTGCAGTGATTCGGCATCAGAATTGCCACCGTAGGTCAAGCGTTGATCCGAACCTTGAGAATGTTTCGGGGCTCCAATCTCTATCAACCCTAAGTCGAAAGTTTTTAAAGTAACCCTGGCCCAGGCAGATAAGGCGTGCGGAAATGACCAACTATGAAGCAAACAACCCGAGCAGTGTGCCGCAGTCTGTGCCCGTAAGCCCATCGTGGCAGTGGCTTTCCGATCGCGTCTCTGGGCGCGGAACCGAACAGTTGGACCAGTGGCTGCAAGGCGAACTGGATCAACTGGAAACCTCACATGCCGACCTGGTGACCGAGTGCAGCCGCAAGCGCCACCTGCGTCAGCAGTTTGCCAACTCCGAACGTTCCAAGCGGTAACCGAGCTCTGTGATCTCCACGGCCTCCGCGTTGAGTTCGGACTACCGAAGTCCGGAATGAACCGCGGGGGTCGCGGAGGTCGCAGAGCAGGCGCCACCTTCTACTATCTCTGTGTGCCACTGGCCATAGCCAGTGTCTTCTTCAGTCGGAGTGTGAAGCTCCGCAGACGACACTATTATCCAATATCA
>JBQCEI010000170.1:0-2144 GCA_051960375.1 Aureliella sp.
CTCTCCCCTCGCCCCGCTTCGCGGAGAGGGGCCGGGGGTGAGGGGTCTTCAAGAAGCGTGACTCTGTGGCGGGTTCGTCCCTCGCTTACGCGTCGGGTTCCAAAAAGTCCGCGGCGATGTTCTCACGAATGTGTTGACCAAGATGGGCTTCCGCTCTGGGCTGGGCTACTGTGCAGTTCAGCTCCAGACATCCGACGTCGAGTCTCCGTCGGGGAACCGCACTTCGTGAGCCCGCGCCGGACCGCTCGGTTCTTTGCCAAAATCGACCAGGAACCGGTCATTCAATTTCAGTCCGCCGTTTTCGGTATCCGCGTCGAGTTGCAGCATCAACGAGCCGCGCTTGGCGATGTTGGGATAGAACTGATTGTCCCAGCTGCTGAAGAGCGAATCGGTGACGTACAGCCGCTTGCCATCGAGGCTCAGTTGCAACATCTGAGGTCCGCCATTGGTCGGAGCGCCATTGATCTTAGGGGCCTTGCCGAGCAAACCGCCGACCCAAACTTGACCGGTGAGCTTAGGCTTTGACGGATCGCGGATATCGTACTGCCGCACGTCGCCGTGCAGCCAGTTCGAGAAATACAGCCAGCGGTCGTCCAGCGATATCACCAGGTCGCTGATCAGTCCGGGGACTGGGAAGTCCCAACCTTTGAGCTCCTGGCCCTCGACCTCGATGACCTTCTCCGCCTGCCAGTCGTCCCCGTCCTTGAAGAAATGCCACATGACGCTCGACAGCGCGGCTCCGACAAAACCGTGCGTACTGTCCGGGTTGTGATGGAAACGGACTTCCAGCGGTATGAGACCTTTCTCACCAAGGTCGATACTCTTGGCGATCTTGTGAGTGGCCCAGTCCCAGAAGTGGAGGTGGTGGCCGTATTTTCCAGCCTTGACATCCTCCAGCTTGAAGCCCGGCCTCGTCGTACTAGGAGCGGCCCACTCGCTGCTTACCATCACGTTGTGCCGTGGCTGATACCAGTAGTCATAGTTGTAGTTCATCCCTTCCGTGTCAGCCTCCCACCGGCCGGCGATCTCGAACTTATCGTCGAGCAGCAAAAAACCGCCCGGCCCATTAAGCTTTTCGTCGCCCAGCATGGAAATCATGATTCGACCATCGGACAGGCAATGAACCGTATGAGGAGCAGTCAGCCTCGTCTTGCGGACGATCTCGCCGGGTTCGATCACCTTGTGCAGCCTGGGCTCGTGCGGAACCTCCGTATCGACGACATGGATCCGACCCGAGACGAGCCCGGGAATAATGAGGTATCTGCGAGCCCGCTCGCCATGACAACTGCCGCACGCGTTCCAGCCGAAGTGATGCAATTCGTCGCCCACGTTGGGCATCGGCAGCCGGTGCACGACCTGAGAGTAGGTCTTCGATTGCGGATCGAGGTCGATCGTCGCAAGATAGTCCGGGGCTTTCACCTCGGTTCCAGCATACACGCCGACGACGTAGGCCAGCTTCTCGGGCGGCGAGTTATGGGCCTCCTCGGGTGTAGCAAAGGTGCGGCAGTGCGTTTCCTCGCCCCGCAACCGAGTGCCCGAAAGCGCCAAAGCGCTGCCTGCTGTGACCGAAGCTACGAAATGACGGCGATCCATGACTTCTCTCCTGGCTAGGGATGACAAGCGATCAACACATCGATCCGAGAAACCTACTGACTGAACCAGCCGGCGCGCATTCGCAATGCGCTCCTGTCCGCAAAAACGGAGACTGAGGTCAGGCAGTTGATCAGCGCGCACTCCAATCTCGCCCGAATGAGAAGACAGCGAAGAGGCAGGCTCGCGTTGAGTCAGAATGTCTCAGGGCGAAGAGGCCTACTACTTCTTGATGATAACGCTTTCCGAGCAATCCGCCGTAACGGCGCTGGCCTGCTTGGCGCTTTTATCGCAGAGTGGCTACGGGGCTATGACGCCTGAGGGCGTTTAAGTCCCGGCAGGGCGGCGCGAGCACAAAATCATGGTTGGTCTTCCAGGCCTGAACATATCTCCGCTGCAGCCCCTCACCCCCGGCCCCTGCCCGATAAAAACTTCGGAATGGTTCGTTGTTTTCATCTAAGTCTCGTTGCGCATCGTAAAAGCGCAAGGGCGCGAGTTCGCCCCGGAGGGGCCGTGGGGTAGATGAAATTGGTGGTTTCGACCTTGCTAAAAAA
>JBQCEI010000171.1:0-2124 GCA_051960375.1 Aureliella sp.
ATCTCCTTGACCGCGGCGATGATGCGCGACGGCTGAGGCAGGGCCGCATCTTCCAAATGGCCCGCATAGGGCAGGGGCACTTCGGCTGTGCAGACGCGAGCCACCGGTGCATCGAGTTCATAAAACGCTTCTTCCATGATGCCCGCGCTGATCTCGGCCGCCAGGCTGCAGGTGCGCCAACCTTCATCGACGACGACGGCTCGATGCGTCTTCGCAACCGAGTTGATCACCGTCGGCATATCCAAGGGGCGAAGCGAGCGAAGATCGACCACTTCCGCTTCAATTCCATCGGCCGCCAATTGCTCGGCCGCCGCAAGCGTCTTGGGCAACGAGCCGCCGTAGGTGATCAGCGACACGTCATGGCCTGAGCGCCGCACGATGGCTCGATCCATGCGAAAGCCATTGCGAGCCTCATCGACTTCGCCTTCTTTGGGCAGCAGCATGGCATGTTCGAAGATGATCACTGGGTTGGGATCGGCCAGCGCCGCGCCGAGCATGTAGCGGGCGTCGTTGACGGTGCCCGGCGCGAGCACCTTCAGGCCGGGCACGTGCGCATACCATGCTTCCCAGCTGTGCGAATGCTGGGCTGCCAGCCGCCGGCCGCCGCCGGTCGTCATGCGAATGACCAGCGGGACGGAGAACTGACCGCCCGACATATCGCGCAGCGAAGCCGCATTGTTGACGATTTGATCCATCGCCAGCAAGCTGAAGTTCACAGTCATGATTTCGACGATCGGCCGCATGCCTCCGAGTGCCGCTCCGATGCCGGCCCCGACGAACGTCGACTCCGATAGCGGCGTATCGCGGACTCTCTCCTCGCCGAACTCCTCGAGCAGACCATGGCTGCACGCAAAGGCTCCGCCGTAGCGGCCGACATCTTCGCCCATGAGAAAGATGCGTGCGTCGCTTTCGAGCGCCTCGCGCAGCGCCGCTCGTATGGCTTCGCGATAAGTCATCCTCATCATGGCGTTACCGGAGCGTAGACGTGCTTCAAAAGATCTTCGACCGGTTCCAGCGGTCCGTTCTCCGCAAAGTCGACGGCCGCTTGAATCTCCGTTGCCACTTCCGATTCGACCACCGCGCAATCGGGCTCGCTGAGCCAGCCGCGCTCGGCGAGCTGGCCGCGCCACAGGAGGATCGGATCGCGCTGTTTCCACTGCTCGACTTCTTGTTTGCTGCGATACAGTTCGGCGTCGTACATCGAATGGGCGCGGAAGCGATACGTTTGAGCTTCGATGAAGTAAGGACCGCCTTCGCGGGCATAGTCGACCGCAGCAGCCGTAGCCGCTTGCACGGCCAGCACATCCATACCGTCGACGACCGCCGCTTCGATGCCATAGCCTGCGGCCTTGATATGAATGTCGATGCGCGACTGATGGCGTTCCAGCGCCGTGCCCATCGCGTAGAAATTGTTTTCGAGCAAGAACACGATGGGCAGTTTCCACAAAGCCGCCAAGTTGAGCGACTCATGAAATTCCCCTTCACAGCAAGCGCCGTCGCCGAAGAAACATACGGTCACTTGCGGCCGGTTCTGCATTTTATCGGCCAGCGCCAAGCCGACTGCCAGCGGCAAGCCGCCCCCGACGATCGCGTTGCCGCCATAGAACTTGCGCGAGCGATCGAACAAGTGCATCGAGCCGCCGCGTCCGCCGCTGCAGCCATTGGCCTTGCCGAACATCTCCGCCATGACCGGCCCAGCAGGCACACCTCGAGCCAGCGCGTGACCGTGTTCGCGATAAGTGCTGACGACCGAGTCCTCCGCAGGAATCGAACGCATCGCGCCGACCGCGATCGCTTCTTCACCGATGTACAGATGCAGAAAACCCCAAATCTTGCCGCCGCTATAGAGCTCCGCGCATTTCTCTTCAAAGCGGCGGATCAGCAGCATCTCCTTCAATATCTGCAGGGCGCTCGCCTGAGTAAGTTCGTCGAGTGAGGCTTCAGTGTTTCGTTGCAACATAGTGAATCCTCTTTTTACCGCGGAGGCACGGAGAGCGCGGAGCATTCTCCGCGCTCTCCGCGTCTCCGCGGTTAACTACGCTCCCTCCAGCGTCGAGGTGTCTCCTTCGGGCAGTCCGCGCTCGCGGGCCTTGAGCAAGCGCCGCAGGACTTTGCCGCTGCGGG
>JBQCEI010000172.1:0-2355 GCA_051960375.1 Aureliella sp.
AAACGGTCCTCTTTCGCCGCGTCGACATCGTCGATGAAGCTGCCTGCCGCGAGGCAGTCGCTGCGGCGGCCGAGCGCTGGCCGAGGCTCGACCATTTGGTGCTGGCCGCGGCGATCGGCTCGTTCAAGTTCGGTTTCCCGTTCACGCATCTCGAGCCGAAGGATTGGCGGCGAGTGATTGAAGTCAACGTGCTCGGTACGGCCAACGTCGCGCATGCGATCGCGCCGACGCTCATGGCGCAGCGCCGCGGCACGATTACGCTGCTCGGTTCGGTCGCCGGCCAGATGGGCTCGCAGACCGATCCGCCGTACAGCGCGAGCAAGGCAGCCAACATCAATTTCGTGCAGTGCATGGCCAAGGATCTTGCGCCGTACGACGTGCGGGTCAACATCGTCAATCCAGGCATGGTTCAAACCGAACTCAATCGCAGTGTCTGGCAAGCCTGGCACGAGCTCCAGCCGCCCGACGAGCGCCGTTCGTACGAAGATTGGGCAGGCGAAAAGGTGCGCAAAGTCGTCCCACTCGGCCGCTGGCAAACTCCCGAAGACATCGCCGCCGCGATCGCGTTTCTCATCAGCCCTCGCGCCCGCAACATCACCGGCCAAGCCATCAACATCGACGGCGGCTTCGTCATGCATTGCTAAATTGTTGGGCTTTCCCTGCGTCCTCTGCGGTAAAAATGGATTATGAACATCAGCCGCAGGGCGTTAGCCCGCGGTTGGCTGTTTTCAGTGTGGCACTGGCTATGCCAGTGTCTTCCGCTTCGGAGTTGAAGCGTCCGAAGGCCGGTAAATCGTACCAGTGCCAATCCGACTTCAGCCGCTAATTATTGAATGTTTGTTCCCCTTTGTAAAGCTTTTTGCGCACCGACCGCGGCGAACTTCGAAAGAAGAGCCACTGGCATAGCCAGTGCCACCCAGGGCCTCTCCGCGCCCTCTGCGTTAAAACCATTCGGCTGTAGAATGAAGGCCAAAGGATCATGCAATGGATTTGTTTGCGGAAGCGGAAGATCAGAATTTCGAGCGGCAGCAGCCGCTGGCGGCTCGCTTGCGGCCGCGGCGGCTCAGCGAGTTCGTCGGCCAACAGCATTTTCTCGGCCCCGGCAAGCTGCTGCGGCGGTTGATCGATGCCCGCCGCTTGGGCTCGATCCTACTTTTCGGACCGCCGGGCACGGGCAAGACGACGCTGGCTCACCTGCTGGCGACCGAAACCGGCGGCACGCTCAAACAGCTCAGCGCCGTCACCAGTGGCGTCAAGGAACTCCGCGAAGTTCTGGCTTGGGCACGCGACGAAATCGCCACCGGTCAGCCTCGTCCGCTGTTGTTCGTCGATGAGATTCATCGCTTCAATCGCTCGCAGCAAGATGCGCTACTGCCTGACGTCGAGGCGGGCATCGTGACGCTGATCGGCGCGACGACCAGCAATCCATTCTTTGCGATCAACGGAGCGTTGCTCAGCCGCAGCCAGGTCTTCCAACTCAAACCGCTGACCGACGATGAACTGGTCACGCTGCTCGAGCGCGCTTTGTCCGATCGCGAGCGCGGGCTGGGCGGCATTCCGGTCAAGGCACATCCCGATGCGCTGAAGACGCTAGCTCGAATGAGTGAAGGGGATGCGCGGCGCGCGCTCGGTGCGCTCGAAGTGGCGGTGCTCTCATCGCCCGAGCGGCCCGTGCAGCTGACGGTCGAACTGATCGGTGAATCGCTGCAACAGAAAACGATCCAGTACGATCCGACCGGCGATGAGCATTACGACGTGTCGAGCGCTCTCATCAAGAGCATCCGCGGCAGCGATCCCGACGCAGCCCTGTACTGGCTCGCCCGCATGCTCGAAGCGGGCGAAGACATCCGCTTTATCTGCCGCCGCTTGGTGATTCTAGCCAGCGAAGACATCGGCAATGCCGACCCGCAGGCGCTGCCGTTGGCCGTGGCGGCTTCGCAGGCGTGCGAGCAGATCGGATTGCCCGAATGCCAATTGACGCTCTCGCAAGCGGTGATCTATCTGGCTTGCGCGTTGAAGAGCAATTCCGCCACGACGGCGATCGCCGCAGCTCGCGCCGATGTGCGTCAAGGCGGTTTGATCCCGGTGCCGGTCCATCTGCGCGATTCGCACTACTCCGGCGCCGAGCAACTCGGCCACGGCAAAGGATACGTGTACGCACACGATCGGCCCGACGCCGTAGCCGATCTCGACTATCTCGGCGTCGACCGCACCTATTACCAGCCCAGCGACCGCGGCTGGGAATCGCAAATGGCCTCGCGCCTAGCCGCCATCCGAGCCAGGTTTGCGTCGAAGGAAGAAAAGTAAGCTTTCTAGCCTAACTGTGGGACGGCAGTCCTCTGCCGTCAGCACCCG
>JBQCEI010000173.1:0-3754 GCA_051960375.1 Aureliella sp.
AATTGTGATAGACCTTACCACTTCTATCAGTTTGCGAACTTCGGTCAAGATTTCCCCGCCGTCCTTGTTCCATCGAAAAAACAACTGGAAAACTATTTGACCTTCGATAAGTTCTTGGAATCATTGAAATCAACGCTAGAAGATTTGGTTGCGCACGAAGGGTTGGTTTTGAGAAAAGCCCTCGAGCTCAAATCCATAGACACCACCCGCAAACCCGACGCGTAAACGCCCTTCGCTTTGTGTCTTCGTGTCTTAGTGGTTGATCCCCTGATGAGTTTTGAGCCGCCGGCATGGGGCTGCCGTCCCTATCGGGACAAGACACCAAGCCGTTACTGCTGATCGGCAACTGCTTTAGTGGGATACGTGCTCTGATTGACCGCCGGCTGAATAGCGCTAAGCGCAATCCCTTCGAGGACGATGTCGCACGCGCCGCGAAGTTCCGTCAGCACACGAAACGGCGTATCGTCGGTGACGAACCGGTAGAGCTCGATCGACACGACTTCGCCCGTCTGGCCGCGAACCAATTGCCCGAGCGCCGGACCGGCCTTGTTGTCGTACACTAGCAGCCCCGCGCCGGGATCGACCGGTGCGCGGCGAATGATCGCTCGCGCGGTAACGCGCACCAGTTCGCCGGGCGAAGTTTGCGATGGAGCGCTCCGCACGCGAATGCTCGCGCCTTCGTAACCGCCCGGCAAAGTTTGACCGGGCTTGGCGAGCGCCGCCAAGCGCAAGCCCGGCCCCTTCTGCTCCTCGGCCAGCTGCGGCACCAATTCGACGAGCATCTCAGCTCGCTGGTCCAAGCGACGCTGCTGGCTCCAGCCCGCCTGGAGCATCGTATCGAGGCTGGCCAGATCGTTGCCCGGCAGCGGCACTTGGCGCCATGTGCTGCGTTCGCACGCGCGGGCCAGCATCCAGTGATAAGGCAAGCTCGCCGGTGAGAGCACCAGGGGGCTCGACTGCGGCGTGGCGAGGTTCGAAGTCGCCGTGCGAAACGATTCGTGCACAATCAACTGCGCCGCTTCGTAAGCTTGACTGGCCGCTTCGATGGCGCGGCTGGTTCGATTGGCCCGCAGTTCCTGATAGCCTTGATCGACGCGCTCGCGGGCAGCGGTGATCGTGCTGAGGTATCGCCCCGGCAATCCTTCGACCGTTTGAGGCCACCGCGCCGAAGTGAGCTTGGTCGCAAGTTCCAGTTGATGGTCTGCGATATCGAGCGCATCGGTAGCCGCCTCGACCGCGGTTTCATTCAGATGCTGCAAGACGTAACGCTGGACCAGCGGGTTGTCGGTCAACACGCAAAACTCGATCGGCCCAGGCTCCGGGATCTCCCAAGTCATCCCCTCGGGGCTCGGCGTCAGCAGCAGCGACTGCGCCGCGCCGCCGGTTATCCGCATGACGTGATTGACCCCGGCCGGCAGCGGCATGCTGGCCTTAAGCGGTCGATCGCGAGTCGGCGGAACGCTGTACTGCGACTCGGCCGAGTTATTCAAAAAGACGATCAAGTGACTTTGCGAAGCGATCCAGGCCGCCGCCGTGTAGTCCTCGCGGTCGATCTTGGGAATCGGAGCGATCTGACCTCCGGTGACCCAAGGGCCGACCAGCGTCAGATCGCGATTAACCGTGCGCATCGCGGCCACGCGAACCCGATGCTCGTTGCTGGTGATATCCAGCGGAGTAGACGATCGAAACAGAAACCCGCGAGCTCCGGCAGCGACCGCTCGCGCAACTTGCAAACGCAACTGCACTGGGTCGGTTGTCTCGAGCTCGGGCATCGTCGGTTCGACGACCTTCTGCGCCTGGCGAATCTGTTCATACCAACTCGGCAAGGCATCGGTCGTGATCGAAACCCAGCCCGAGCCGCGCCGGCTGGAATCTTCGACGCTCGCTCGCAACCACCGCAGCTGATCGCTGGCCGGTCCGGCCGACATGTTCGACGGTGCCGGCACGACCAGTTCGTCGACCACGCGGCTCAAGGCCCAATACTCTTCGAGCCCCTCGGCGATCGTCGGCCGCCGCAGCGGCTCGCCAAGCTGACTGATGCGAGTCACTTCTTGGCGCAATGCATCCAGCCCCCGCGAATCGACCGCGGCTCCGACCAGCCAACCTTTGACCGCATCGAAAGCGTCGGCATTGACCGCGAGGTTCTGCGCCGGCGGTGGACTGATCACGGCTAGCTTCGCGCCGCGAGCTTCGCTGAGCAGAGCCTCGCTGGGAAAGCGATTGAGCGAGAGGCCGCGAAAGCCGAGCGAATACAACCACGGCAGCGATTCCCCTTGATACTGCCACCACACCGGAATGCGGCCGGCTTGAGTGAGCGTCCAGCGATCTTGCTCGCGCGTGTCGCCGCCGCGCCAACGCCAACGAGCCCGCCAATCGTCAGGCACCGCTTGACCGAGCGACGAGACTGGAATCATGCCTCGCAAACTGAGGTCATCCAGCTTGATGCGATAGCGTCCCGGCCCGGTGTACGCGTTGAGAACGAGGCTATCGATGTACGCGCCATCGACATTGATCTTCGGTCCGAAGCGCTGTCGCAGCGCGGTGATCTCCGCCGAGAGCAGACGAGCGCTGCCCGCCAGTTCGAGCCGCTGCCAGTGGCCGGGTTGATCGTACGTGCTGCCCCAGAGAATCGCATGCAGTCGCCCGCCGGTCTCCGGATGCGTGGCGTTGGGGAAGACGACGTTGGCGCCGATGCGAATCCGGCCGCTCATGCACTGAACCCAGACCGACGGAGCGAATTCATCGATGATCGCGCTCGGCTCGATCGGCATCGCCAGGTAGGCGTACGTGCCGGTGCCGCAGTAGATCTCGATCAGCTCGCACGCCTGTCCGCTGCGCGGCAGCGAGGGGCTGATCTCGTTCAGATCGACTTGGGCCTGACAGTCGCTTTCGACGAGCTGCCATCGCGGCGGGCCGCCTTCGAACGAGTCGCTGACTTGAGCCCGGAGCAAAGCGATCGGCGACGCCAGCCAAACGCAAACGGCGGCGACCAGACACAGCAGCCGCTGGCCAGCTTGTTGCCGGATTGGAACGTGTGGGTAAACGTAAACGCGCTGGTCCATGCGTCTCGGGTTGCGTTTGCGGAAAATGATGCCCAGAAGCAACGCGTCCGCACTTCCTGTTGCGGACCACTTAAGTTCAGTATTTATCAAGAGTTACGGCAAAACCCAAGATCGATTGGCGTGGTTTTTCGGCAACATGGGAAAAGTTTGCCGGGGGTGCCGATTTTCCTAAGTTCTTGTCAAATAGACACTTAAGGCGTATGATCAGAGCCGCAACAGAATTTGGCACCACCGCTGCAATAAGAACGAAACATTGACGCGACGCCTAGTTCACCCTTTAAGGACGCATAGCCATGACTTCTGTAACTGCCGGATCGGTTGAAGCCTACAAAGACGAGATCCCTGCCGACTTGCTCGAACTGACCCAGGCGATCGAGGCCCTGCCGATCGAACAGCGCGTACGCCTCCTGCCGAGCCTGCGTCGCGTCACCGAGAGCAGCGTTCGCCGCCGCCGCATCCTGACTCTGGTCCAAGAAGCCCTCGGCCAGCTCCGCCTCGACATGAAGTACCTCGTGTTCGACCTCGAAGCCACCCGCCGCGAACGCGACGAGTTCCAACAGCAACTGATCGACCTGGGCGGCCGCGACAGCGAGTAGTCTTTTTAACGCAGAGGCGCAGAGAAAGACGCGGAGGTCGCAGAGAAATCGCACTCCCGTCAACACCACCACAAAAACATCCGGCGTGATTGAAAC
>JBQCEI010000174.1:0-2008 GCA_051960375.1 Aureliella sp.
GTAGCGAGCCAAGACGACGTAGTCGACTTCGTAGCGGTCGAGCAGCGCGACCATCGCCTCTTCATCGGCCGAGCCATCCTCGCGGCCAATGTTGTGCCAAGGCACGCCGAACTCGCTGGCCAGTTTCTCGCACCGCGGCCGATTGCCGATCATCACGGTGGCATCGGCATCGATGAGTCCATCGCGGATCGCTTCGAGCACCGCGCGCGGCGTGGCTTCTTGAAACGTTGTGCAAATCGCCAGCCGCGGCTTGCGGCCGACCGGCGTCGGCGTCCAGACGCGCACCGACAACCCCTTAGCCTTGCCGATATCGGCCATCGAGCCGCGGATGCTTTCCCAGCGCTCTTTGTCGATCTCCAAGCGGCACATCATCGCAAATACGGCCGCTTCGTCGTGGTCGTACATCTGAATCTCAGCGATGTTCGCCCCCTGCCCGGTCACTTCGTGAATGATCGGGTCGGCCAGCCCAACGTTATCGGGCCCCACCGCCGTTACGACAATTTCCATGCTATTCCCGAACCTTTCAATTCTTCTAAAAAACAGATTTTACCGCGGAGGACGCGGAGGGCGCGGAGGTCGCTGATGATACTCGCACTAAGCGTGCCGGACGACTTCGCCCGGAATGCCTGCGAGTTCGAACTGCGAGCCCGGGGCGAACGAGCCGCGGCGCATGTAGGCGAGCGCCAGCCGGTGCTCGCCCGCCGCCAGCGGAGCGATCGAGGTGAGCTTGCCGACTTCGTTGCCATCGCGCATGAGCGGCTGACCGGCTTCTGGGTCGGCAGCTTTGCCCAGCTGCACGAGGCACAGTTTCTTCTGAACTTCGCCCAAGGCATCGAGGCGCGCGACCGTTTCCTGACCGAGGTAACAACCCTTGGTAAAGCTGATCGCTCGCTCGTCGCGATCGAGTTCCTGGGGCAGCGTGCGATCGCTGATCTCGCGGCCGGCAACGGGCCAAAAATTGGCGATCCGCCGCGACTCGAATTCGTCGCTCGACGGTTGGATTTGAAAGCTTGCGCTCTCCAGCAAGCGGTCGAGTTCGCTCGCATGCTCGGCGGCGACTAAACAGAGCAGCGCTCGCGAGCTGGTGATCGGCAGGCGAACGACGAGTGCATCGAGCGAGTCGACTTGGAACGCGCCCCAGCCGAGACCGCCGATCTGCAGCTGGTCGGCCTTGGCGATTTGCGTCAGCCGCGACACCGCTTCGGTGCCATCGAGCAGCCGCCCGCTCCAAGCCGCTGTGACATCGCGCGGCGCGGCATCTTCGCGAAAGATGAAGCGATCGATGTGCGCAGTCAAAGCGTCGGGCTGCGCAAGCTGGCCGACCACCCACGCGCCGTCCGCGTCGCGGCCGACCACCGCATGCGCGAGCACGCGGCCGCGATCATCGGTAAAGAAAGCTTCTTGCGCGCCACCGACGGCCAGGTCCTGCAGCTTGGCTGTGCACAGCCCGCTGAGCACTTTCATCGCATCCTGGCCATGCACTCGAATGATGCCCAGGCCAGGCACGGGGTACGCGACAGCCACCGGCGCTGGAAAAGCTGGCGGCAAGGAATCTGCTTCAGTCATATATGGAGCTCTCTGCTAACTTGAAATCGCAAAGCCCATATATAACCCATCCGCCCGTTTTCCTCCGCGCCCTCCGCGTCCTCCGCGGTAAAAAACGGGCCGCGTTTAAGCGCTGCGCCGCATCGGTAGCGTCGCCGGCGCATCGCCTGCCGAGTGGCAGATCGTCTTGCGGATCGTGAACGGCCTGCGGCTGTTGCGGGCATAGTACAGCCGCGTGTTGGCTTCGCCCAGCAGACCGAGGCTGAACAGCTGGATGCTGACGACGCACAGAATCGCGCCGAGCAGCAACAGCGGATTGCCCGTCATGTCGATTTGCATCAGCAACTTGCCGGCAACCGATGCGCCGAGCATCAACGTTCCCAGCGCAAGGAACCCCAGACCGATGCGGCCGAACAGCTTCATCGGGCTGCTGTAGTAATCGAGCATGTACTTCACGGTGAGC
>JBQCEI010000175.1:0-7474 GCA_051960375.1 Aureliella sp.
AAGCGATCTTCTTCAAAACAGTTCTCCTTGTTGTCTTAGGGGCGCCTATGTCAGCCCAGGGCACGACGCCGTCAGGCGGCGTTCTTGAGGACCAAAGGTCCGTAATCCCTTAGCCCAGCCCAGCGGGCTGGGATCGCATTCCGTCCGCGGTATCCCAGCCCGCCGGGCTGGGCTAAGGAATCGCGGGCCGTTGGCCCTAACTATCGGCCTGCACATGGCGAGCCGGTACGATGTTCTCCTCGTCGAGGACCACTTCGCTTCGAGCCTCGCTCACGATCCGCTCGGCCGACTTGCGACCGAAGAGCCAGAACAGGGCAGGGTGGACGAAGAAGTCGAGCAGCGTCGAACTGATCACGCCCCCGAGGATCACCGTCGCGACCGGATACAAAATCTCCTTGCCCGGTTCGCCCGCTGACAGCACCAGCGGTACCAAGCCGATGCCGGCTGTCAGCGCTGTCATCAGCACCGGCGCAAGCCGCTCCAGACCGCCGCGAACGATCATGCTGTGCGTGAACTGTTCCCCTTCATGCTCGACCAGATGCACGTAGTGTTGCAGCAGCAAGATTCCGTTCCGCGAGGCGATGCCGGCCAGCGAGATAAAGCCGACCATCGAAGCGATGGTGAGAGTCTGGCCGGTCAGCACCAGCGCGACCACCGAACCGATGAAGGCCATCGGCAAAGCGGCCATCACTTGCAGCGATAGGTTCACCGAGCGGAACAGCGTGAAGAGCACTAGGAAGACGCCGAGCATCGCGACGACGAACAGCACGCCGATCACTCGGCTAGCGCTCTGCTGACTCTGGAACTGGCCGCCGTATTCGACGAAGTAACCCGAGGGCAAGGAGGCGACGATCGGCTTGATCGCCTTCTGAATATCGGTGACGACATCGACGACGCCGCGGCCGGCGACGTTGCACTGGATCACGACGCGGCGACGGACATTTTCACGGTTGACCGTATTGGGACCGCCCGATTCGTAAATGTTCGCCAGCGCCGACAGCGGCAACGTGCTGCCTTCGGGCAACTGGATCGACAGCCGCTTGAGCGCTTCGAGGTCCTCGCGATAGTCTTCCTTCATGCGCACGAGCAAGTCGAACGTCCGCATCCCCTCGAGCACTTCCGAGACGACCTTTCCGTTCATCGCCGTCTCGATGTAATCGTTCACCGTCGCGGCAGTGAGACCATACCGCAGCAACTGATCGCGATTCAGTTCGATGCGGAGCGGAGGGATGATCACCTGCGGTTCAACGAGCGCATCGGCCACTCCCGGCACGCGCGTCATCTCGGCCTTGATCTGTTCGGCCTTCTGACGCAGCAGGTCGAGATCGTCGCCGAAGACCTTAACGCCGACTTGGGCTTTCACCCCCGAGATCATGTGCGAAATCAAGTGAGCGATCGGCTGTTCGACAGCGGTCACAATTCCCGGGATGTCCGCCATCGCTTCGCGAATCTCGACGAGCTGCTCTTCGCGCGAGCGGGGCGAATGCGGATCGAGTTCGATGATGAACTCGCTCATGTTCACCCCTTCGGCATGCTCGTCGAGTTCCGCCCGGCCGGTGCGTCGAGCAAACCGCTGCACGTCATCGATCTGCTTCAGAGAAGCTTCGACGGTGCGCACGATCGCATTCGAGGCGGAGAGGGACGTTCCCGGCGGCAGGATGACGTTGAGCTGAATCGTCCCTTCGTTGAACGGCGGCAAGAAGTCGCGCTCCAGTCGCGAAACGAACAGCCCCGCAATCGCAACCATGATCAGCGTCACCGCCAAGATCGACTTCGAGTAGGCCAGGCTGAAGCGAATAACCTTTTCGCCGATGACCTTTAAACCTCGCAGCACGAAGCCGTCATGGCTGTGCCCTCGCGTTTGGTTTTGGCCAAGCAACCAGTACGACAAAACCGGCGTGACGGTCAGCGAGACGATCAGCGAGGAAAGAATCGAGACGATGTAAGCGATCCCCAGCGGCGCGAACAGTTTGCCTTCCATGCCGCCGAGGGCAAAGAGCGGGATGAAGACGAGAATGACAACCATCGTGCCGAAGACGATCGAACGCCGCACTTCGGCGCTGGCCCGGTAAACGACCAGCAGCGGATTAAGCGGCCGGGCAGCCGCGCGATTCTCGGCTAAGCGCCTGAAAATATTTTCGACGTCGACGATCGCATCGTCGACCAGCTCGCCCATCGCAACGGCGATGCCGCCGAGGGTCATCGTATTGATCGACAGGCCAAAGGCCGCAAAGACCAGCGCAGTCATCACCAACGACAGCGGAATGGCGGTCAGCGTGATGAAGGTCGTGCGGATGTTCATCAGGAACAATAGCAGGATGATCACGACCAGTATCGCACCATCGCGCAGGGCTTCGACGACATTTTCGATGGCTCGATCGATGAACGATTTTTGCGAATAGACCGGCACGATCTGCGTTCCCTTGGGAAGCGTCGGCGAGAGTTCCTCGATCGCCCGCATGATCTGGTCGGTCACGAAGCGAGTGTCGGCGCCGGGCTGCTTGTTGATCGTTAGCACGACCGCCGGTCCGCCGCGCCAAGCTGATTCAGCTGAACCGCTCGGCTTTTCAGTTGCGACCTCTTCAGTGCCGGCTAGTTCAGAGCCTTCATGCGTCCCAGCGCGCACGAACGCTGAGCTATCGCCGCGCTTGACCTGGGCCCCTTCGACCACTTCGGCCACTTGCGACAGCAGCACGGGTCGGCCGTCGCGAATCGTCACGGGGATCTTAGTCAGATCGCTGAGCGACTGGATGCGTCCGAGCGACCGCACCAGCAGTTCGTTGGGCCCTTGGCGGTCGAGGTAGCCGCCCGTTCCGTTTTCGTTGCTTTCGGTAACCGCCTTTTCAACTTCCGCGAGCGTCACGCCATAGCGGATCATCGCGTCGGGATCGACCAGGACTTGAAACTGCTTGCGCTGGCCGCCCATCGTGAAGACTTGCGAAACGCCGGGGATAGTCAGCAAGCGTTGTCGCACGACCCAGTCGGCCGTCGTCCGCAGTTCCATCGGATCGACGCTCGGATCGTTGCTCCACATGCCGAGCATCAAGATCTGGCCCATGATCGACGAGATCGGAGCCAGCTGCGGCGCGATGCCGGCGGGCAATCGGTCTTGAACCATCTGCATCCGCTCGGCGACGATCTGCCGGTCGGTATAGATGTCGGTGCCATAGGCGAACTCGACGTAGATCACCGAGATGCCGACGCCCGACGAACTGCGCACCGCCTCGACGCCGTTAGCGCCGTTCATCGTCGTTTCGATTGGAAAGGTGATGAGCGATTCGACCTCTTCGGGAGCCATCCCGGGGGCCTCGGTCATGATCACGACCCGCGGGCGGTTCAAGTCCGGGAACACATCGATCGGCATCACGGTGATTTGCCAGGTGCCGTAGCCGATCAGGAACAGCGCGATGGCCATCACGAGCATCCGCTGCTTGAGGGCAAAGCGTATTACTGCGTTGAGCATTGGAGAGGCGATTCCCTTCTAGTGATTGTGGCCAGCGTGCGGATCGACACCGCCGCCCGACTTGTTCTTGAGCGCCATCTGCATCTGATGAGCAGACCGCATGGCGACGACATCACCGGGGAAAAGCGAGCCATCGTTGGCAATCACCACCGAGGTTTGACCGCGATACTGAACGTGCACCGGCGTGCGATGAAAGTGCGAACCGTTTTGAACAAACGCGTACCAATCGGCTCCGTCCTTCACCACCGCTTCGACCGGCAGAACGATTTGATCGGACCACTGTTCGACCGGAATCTTCAGCTCGAGGCGTTGGCCGAGCCGGTATTTCCAGTTGATGAAGCGCTGGCCGTCGCCATTGGTCGTGTCGCTAAGCACTTCGTTGGGCAGCTCGACGAAGATGGAAAGTTTCCGAGAACTCGGATCGATCGAGTTGCCGACGTAAGCGATCTTAAGGCCATCGACGGTGCCGCTACCACCGCCATCGGGAAACTCGGCCGACACGGTCCAGCCTCGCTGGGCGGCGGTGGAGACGGCGGCCACATCTTGCTCGAACGCCTTGCCTTCGATGTACAGCTGGGAGAAATCGGAGAGCGTGCACAGCTTTTCGCCAGCCGCTACCGACTGCCCCTTGTGGACCAGCGAACCGTCGATTACCAGCGGATGCGACTGTGGTAGCTGCGGCGCCGTTGACTGCGTCGGAAGTGAGGACTGCGTCGGAAGCGAAGGCTGGGTTTGCAGCGAGATAGGGCGATACCGCGATTGGCTCAGCCGCATCTCTTCCTTCTCGCTGTGGCGATCGAGATCGGGAGCGATGATTTGCAGGTCTTGCAACAGCTTGCCTTGCTGGCCGATGGCATCGATCTGTCGGTCCGACAAGCCATGCAAGCGCAGGGCTTCGCGCTGGGCTCGCAGGGCGGCTTCGAGTTTTTCTTTGGCGTAGCGGCGATCGAGCAATGACTTTCCGGAAATGGCGCCCGACTGGGCCACTTGCTCCAGGCGAGCGACTTCGCGGTTTTCGACCTCCAGCTCGCTGATGATCTTCAAGTACTGCGTCTGAGTTTCGACCAGGTCTTCGTAGGTCAGACGCACTTCGAACAGCAGATCGCCCGGCATGACCGCTTCACCGGTGACCGCGTGGACGTGCGTGACGATGCCGCTCAGCGGCGAGGAGACGACGATCTGGCTGCGCCCCGGCTTGGGGACGATCACCGCGGGCACGGAGATGGTGCGCCAGTAAGTCGTCAAGCCGATCGGACGAAGATACTCGGGCGTAAGCCCCAAATTGGCGCGGGCCTGAGGAGTCAGCTCGAGCGACGATTCTTCACTGTGGCCAGCTTCGTGCGCATGGTCGTGCCCAGCTTGGTCTTCTGCTCCATGGTCATGACCGGCATGTTCATCATGGCCATGACCGGACGCCGCGGCGGTGCGCCGCGCGGCGAGCGTCGAGTCGACCCAACCCGACATCGCCGGCCACCACCAGGGATACGATATGCCCACGACCACGATTGCCAAAGCCGCAGCGGCAGCTTTGATCCAGGTAGCCTTGGAAAGTTTCGACGACATCTGCTTCCTCCATTCGCGGCTTCGCGTCTTCGGGTGAGGTAAAAACCGCCTGACTCCCGCGATGGCGGGAAGGCGCGAAGCGATGATTCAACCAACAAGAGCCCGGCACAGAACTTGCGCAGCGCGACGAACCTTCGTTCAATTCAACGGAGAACGCCTACGCTGCGGACAAAAACGCCAGCGCGAAGGGCCGATCAAACCTGCCAGGTTTGGAGAAGGGCGCAAAGTGCGACCGAAGTGCGAGAGCGCGTCCAAGATGCTTCTGCAGCGGAGCGATGCTTCTCAAGCTGCAAAAGAAAACGCTGCAGCGGGCTGTGCGCCGACGCCGTGTCCAGAGCCAGCGAGTGCACGGGGAACGGAAAGCACTTGTAGCCGTCGGCGACGTAGGCGCACGCGTTTCCTTGGCAATCGTGCGAATCATCACATGGACACGAGCTATCGGAATGATCCGACGAGCTCGAATTGTCCGCGGGAAGCGGCTGATCGGTCGGTGCGTCGGCCTCAGCGGCATGGTGAGCCGTGCTGCTACAGCATCCCTTGCCGTGACAAGCGCCCTGTGCGGTAGTGGACACTGCCTTTGCTTGGGCGCTCGGTGCGCCTGAGTGCGCGTCAGCATACCCGCCCGCGTGTCCATGGTGGCCACAGCATCCCAGCACGGCATGCGCGACGAACGCGAGCAACGTCAGGATATGAGTAGCGGATGCGAACACGTGGACTAGCCGTGAAGAATAGGCGTTAAGGGCAACCGAAAATTGTTTCCGCTGCTCCAGGTCGGGTCAAGGCCGGCGAACCGGTGCGCTGCGGGCGAATCGCTCAAATCGCACTGCTGCGGACGCTGGTCAGCAATTCTAGCCACCCTCGC
This sequence comes from Aureliella sp., assembly GCA_051960375.1. Classification (GTDB taxonomy): domain Bacteria; phylum Planctomycetota; class Planctomycetia; order Pirellulales; family Pirellulaceae; genus Aureliella. Next base: position 5,889 of record JBQCEI010000175.1, read on the forward strand.
TAGCATGCGCCTAAGCGAGTGAACTTGCTGGCTATCGAGCAATCGGAAAAGTGCAGTCTCTTGGCTCGGGCGTTTCCCAAGATCGACACCGAGGCCATGCAAAGTGGTGGCCTTTTTCGCAGAAAACGGCCAAAGCGTTTGCAGTCGGTCCTCTGCCTTTCACAGGTTTCCCAGGCTGTGATGCCCAGTCGAACTAGCCACTTGCAGAATGCTAGCGGACATTGCTCCAAGATCAACCAAACGCTTGCGTTCTCGGCAGCGCAAAAGGTGGGCAATGGTCTGTGGTACATCACGCCGTGATGTGACTGCAGCCGGCAAGCCGTTCGGCCTTCACCTGCTTCTCTTCTCTGACTGCAAAGCTGCGGAAGAGAAGAAGAAGAAGAGCTTTTGTGGCACCGTCAGGCGGCTTGCCGGGTGCTGCACATCAGAGGCCTGATGTGCTACCTTGGGCTGGCAACTTCTCTCGCATCCCAAAAACACAACCAAGCGTTTGCGTTCTCGGCAGCGCAAAAGGTGGGCAATGGTCTGTGGTACATCACGCCGTGATGTGACCGCAGCCGGCAAGCCCTTCGGCCTTCACCTGCTTCTCTTCTCTGACTGCGAAGCTGCGGAAGAAAAGAAGAAGAGCTTTTATGGCACCGTCAGGCGGCTTGCCGGGTGCTGACGGCAGAGGACTGCCGTCCCACAGTTGGCCCACAAAGCTTTCTCGCGGCCTCACATGCCACGGTCGACTTGTTTGGCGCAGCGCAAGCGGCTGCCAGCCGAACGTAGCACATCAGGCCGCTGATGTGCAGAACCTGGCACAGAGGCCGACGCTGCCCCTCTTCTCTTTGGGCTGCGTCGCATGCAAGCGAAGAGGATGTGGGTGCGCGCAGGGCGGCTTGCCGGGTGCTGACGGCAAGGGACTGCCGTCCCACAGTTGGCCCACCAAGCTTTCTCGCTGCCTCAGACGGCGCGCGCGATGGCGGTTCGTAGAAGGATCCGCTTGACGATGTCGTTGATGATCAGCGATGCAACCAATGCGTAGGCAATGATGAAAGCGATCTGCTCGGCTACTAGGGGACGCAGCTCGCCTAGGCCGTAGCTGCCGAGCAATGCTCCTACGCAGCCGTCGACCAATAGGGCTATGGCCAGCGTCCTGCTCGGCCGCGAGGCCCAGAAGCCGCGCCGCTCGCGAATGGAGAGAATCGAAAAGAGGGCAAAGTAAAGCAGCGTTAAAAATGTAAACGTATGCAACTGACCATCGTTCTTCGCCAAGTCGAACTGATACCAACCGATCGCCAACAGGCCGAGCGCCTCGAGCAGCATGAACAGGCCGAGGACCACGGCGACCTTGACGAGCGGTCCGATGCTCCAGGTCTCGGGCTGCTCGGATGGTCGCACGCGGTCGGTCGCCAGTGCGATTTTGACGAAGTCGGTCATGAAGAGCAGCAGGACCATCGCGAAGGCAGAAATGACGAACTTGCCGGTCACGAGAAAAGCGATCACCACGAATCCCGACTTCAGGATCGTGCGGCTGACCTTGTTGATGATCCAGGTAAGCACCCGCTGGTAAATCGCTCGCCCGTTTTGCACCAGATTCACAA
>JBQCEI010000176.1:0-4045 GCA_051960375.1 Aureliella sp.
GTGCAGCGGCGGTCGAGGCGGCCCGAACGCGCGGGCCTTTGCGATGATGGCTAACGATCCGCGCGTCCGGCGCCTGGTGGCCGAGCGCGGGCTCGCGATTCCCGAAGAAGTGCGGTTCATCGGGGCCTTTCACAATACGTGCACCGACGGCATCGACTATTACGACTTGGACGTGTTGCCTCGCTCGCACCGAGCCTTGTTCCGGCGCATCGAACGCAGCATGAACGAGGCGCGGGCTCGCAACGCGCACGAACGTTCGCGGCGCTTCGATTCGGCACCGCTCGACATGACACACGGCGAAGCGCTCAAGCACGTCGAGCAGCGAGCCGAGGACCTGTCGCAGACGCGACCCGAATACAATCACGCCACCAACGCGTTGGCGGTCGTCGGCCGCCGCTCGTGGAATCGCGGGCTGTATATGGACCGGCGCGCGTTCGTCACTTCGTACGATCCACGGATCGACGATGCCGAGTCGACCATTCTGTCGCGCATCCTCGGGGCGGCGATTCCCGTGTGCGCGGGGATCAGCCTCGAATACTATTTTTCGAGCGTGGACACCGAGGGCTACGGTTGCGGATCGAAGTTGCCGCACAACGTCGCTTCGATGCTCGGCGTCATGACCGGCGCGGCCAGCGACCTGCGTCCTGGGCTGTCGCAGCAGATGGTCGAGATTCATGAGCCGATGCGGATCTTGTTCGTCATTGAAGTCACACCCGAAAAGATGCAGGCGATCATCGACGCTCACCCCGGTATCCGCATGCTGGTCAAAGGGGGCTGGGTACAACTGGCGGTAATCGACGCGGAGAGTTCGACCATTCAGCTGTACCGCGACGGTTCGTTTGAGCCCTACACGCCCGAATCGAGCGAGCTGCCGGAAGTCGAGTCGTCGATCGACTGGTATCACGGTCGCCGCGACAACCTCGGCTTTGCATCGATCGTCGATCCGGCCGTCGCACCAACGGTCACTCAGGCCATCGCTCCGGGCGTCGCTCCCGTGTTGGGCGGGCACGATGGCGCGGTAGGCATGCAGGGAGGCAACTTATGAATCTGATCGACGCGCTCTTTCGCATGCTGGGAACGCTCAGCGTAGCTAGTCCGCTGATCCTGCTGGCCGCGCTTGGCATTTCGGCTTTGTTTGGCCGTCGGCTCAGCGAGTCGACCATCTCGCGCTGGACGCAGTTCGGCGTGCTCCTGACCCTGATACCGGCCGTCGGCATCTTGGCGATCATGCTGGCGACTGGCATTCGCTATGTGCCGATCGAGCTGGGCAACTGGGTCACTATTCCCGAGGAAGAGTTTCACTTCCATTTGAAGTTCATTTTCGATCGGCTGAGCATTCCGTTTCTGCTGCTCTCGTGCGTTTTGTGCGGAGTGGTCGGAGTGTTCGCGCGCTCGTACTTGCACAAGGAAGACGGTTATGCCCGTTTCTTCCTCTTCTATGCGATCTTCTTCGCCGGCATGGTGCTCTCGTCGCTGGCCGGGACGATTGAGACGCTGTTCGTTGGCTGGGAAATGGTGGGCCTGTCGTCGGCTCTGTTGATCGCTTATTTCCATCAGCGCGAAAACCCGGTTCGCAACGGTCAGCGGGTGTGGTCGATCTACCGGCTCTCGGATGCGGCCTTCATGATCGCGGCCATCGCCATGCACCACACGACCGGCGAGGGAGACTTGGGCGGACTGATGAGTTCGGGGATCTGGCCTTATGGACAAGCGGCCATTGCGCCAGATCAGGCTCTGTTGGTGGGCTCGCTGCTGTTGGTCGCGGCAGCGGGAAAGTCGGCGCTCTTTCCGCTCTCGGGCTGGTTGCCTCGCGCGATGGAAGGGCCGACTCCTTCGAGCGCCATTTTCTACGGCGCGCTCTCGGTGCACCTCGGGGCTTACATGCTGCTGCGCGTCCATCCGATCTTTGAAAGTTCGGTGACACTGCAGGCGTTGGTGATCGGTTTGGGTCTGGTCACGGCGATGCTCGGCGCGCTGATGTCGCGCGTTCAGAGCGACATCAAAGTCTGTTTGGCGTATGCATCAGTGGCGCAGGTCGGCATCATCGTTGTCGAGATCGGCTTGGGGTGGTGCTACTTGGCGCTGGTGCACATCATCGGGCATGCGAGCCTGCGAACGATGCAGTTGCTCAGGGCGCCGACGCTGATCCGCGATTACAACACGATGGAAAACGCGCTCGGCTCTCGGCTGCCGCATGGATCGCTGCGCTGGGCGCGTTACTTGCCGGCCAACGCGCGCAACTGGCTGTATCGCTGCGGCTTTGATCGCGGCTTTATGGATTTGGCCTTGGATAAGTGGATCGTGCGTCCCTTTGTGGCGCTCTTCCGCACGTTCGACCGTCTGGAGCATCGCATCACCGACTGGATATCGCATGAGCCATCGCGCGAGTCGGATGCGGTGGAACATCATCCCGAATCGCGCGGGAGGGCGGCGTGATGGCCGAGCTGCATTTTCCATGGATTCACGCGTCGATCGTCGTGCCGCTGCTTGGCGGATTGTGGATGACCGCGACCGGCACCAGCAACAAAGCGTTGCGGACCGCCACGGTTGCGTGCGCCGTGACGCTGCTGCTGACGCTCGGCCAGCTGATCGACTTTGTGTCGCTCGGCGCTTTCGAAGCGCATGATCGTTGGCCGGCGCTCCGCAGCGTGTTCTCTCGAAACGTCTTCGTGGTCGACGAGCTGAGCACCGCGTTGCTGCCGCTGGCGGCGCTGGTGTTCCTGGTGACCATCATGTCGACCTTGCGGACGAAGATCGGCAGTTTCTCGTTGGCGTCGGCGCTGTACTCCGAGTCGCTGTTGTTGGCGCTCTTCAGTTGCCGAGCGTCTTGGCTGCTGGTGATCTTGTTGGTGCTGTCGACGATTCCGCCGTACTTGGAACTGCGGCAGCGCCGACGCTGCACGCGCATTTACGTTTGGCACATGAGCTTGTTCGCTGGTCTGCTGGTGGTCGGCTGGGGATGGCTGCAAGTGGTCGACGTTCAGTCGCCGCTGGCCGCGATGCCGATTCTCTTGCTCGCAGCGGCCGGTCTGCTCCGAAGCGGCATCTTTCCGCTGCACTTGTGGATGACCGACTTGTTTGAGAAGGCGTTCATGGGAACGGCCATCGTGTCGGCTACGCCGCTGATCGGCGCTTACATCGTGATGCGGCTGGTGCTGCCGACGGCGCCGGACTCGGTGCTGCAAGGCATCGTGATCGTCTCGCTGGCTACGGCCGTGTATGCCGGTGGCATGGCGCTGGTGCAGCGCGAAGCTCGGCGAATGTTTTGTTTCGTCTTGCTCAGCCAAGCGTCATTGGTGCTGGTCGGCCTGGCCATGGTCGCCCCGATCGGTTTGACCGGGGCGTTGTGCCTCTGGATATCGGTGGGGCTTTCGCTGACCGGCTTTGGCATCACGTTGCGTTCGATCGAAGCTCGGATCGCGCGGATTTCGCTGGCCGAGTTTCACGGGCTGTATACGCAGATGCCGATGCTCACCGGCTTCTTTCTGCTGACCGGTCTGGCTTCGATCGGCTTTCCAGCAACCATCGGCTTTGTGGGCATGGAGTTGCTGATCGACGGGGCGGTCGAGTTTTATCCGCTGGTCGGGACGCTGGTCGTGATCGCCGCCGCCTTCAACGGCATCGCAGTGCTGATGGCTTACTTTCGCATCTTCACCGGCCGGCGGTATCCCACCTCGATCCCGATGCGGACTCGGCCGCGCGAGTCGATTGCAGTTCTGACTCTCAGCCTGCTGATCCTCGGAGGCGGACTGTGGCCGCAGCCCAACATCGCTTCGCGCTATCACGCGGCTAAAAAGTTGACTGAGCAGCGCGACTTAAGCATTCCCGAGTCGCGAAGCGACGGCACGCATTAGCCTCACGACGCGAGTCCCAGGTTCCGATGTAACCCGACGCGTAAGCGGGGGACGCACCCGCCACCGAGCTCGACAAACCATCGTTGGCCCGCCAAGGTTGAACATATCTCTGCTCCTGCCCCTCACCCCCCGGCCGCCTCTCCCCGAAGCGGGGCGAGGGGGAGACAAGAAAAGAGTTGCGCTCGCCTTAG
>JBQCEI010000177.1:0-2099 GCA_051960375.1 Aureliella sp.
TTGCCGACGATTTTCAAGCCCGTTTTGTTGACCTCGAGTCGCTCGCTATAGACGCCAGACGTCACTTCGACGGTGTCGTTAGCGCCGGCCGCCACTATGGCGGACTTGATCGCAGTGAAGGCATCGCTGCCAAATTGAAGGTTCTGCACTTCGCCGGCCGGATGTTGAGTTCCGCCCGGGTTCCAGGTAACGGTATCACCTGCACTGAGCACAGACAGCGGCGCCACGTCATTGGTGATCACGAAGTCGCTCGGCTCCCCCACGTACCCGGTCGCCAGCACGCGCCGCGCCTCCAAAGTTTCGAGTTGGAATTGGCGGCGCTTGTTCTGTCGATAGGCGTCGCGCGCCTGGCGGACTTGAGCGGCGCGAGTGCGAGCACTGGAGCGCGTGAACGGGCGTAGCACAGACATGGTGATTCTTTCGTAAACAGTGCAAAGGGGCGTAAGATCGATCGCGCACCAGCAACGCCGAGTGAGCGTCTTGCGCAATCAGGACATACCGTAGCCCCACCGTTCTAAGCCCGTCAATCAGAGGCAAAGCCCCACAGGCAACATGCCGCGCTCGAAGAGAGTTGGCGATTATCGGCCAGTTGCGCCAAGATCCACCGCGCAAGCCGCAAACAGACGAGCAGGTTTTCAGCCAGCCAAACGAATCGAACACACCCGGCCCCGCTGCCAGCCGCGCCAGCGGCGTCCTGCGATAGCCTTGGGTGCCAACCAAGGTAACCGCGCGTGGCGACTCGTTCCCTTCTGCCCCGGCGGTCGCCGAACGACTTCCGGGATTCAGGTATGTTGGCATTTCCTTGTCGACTGCCACTCAAGTCGAACCGATAGAATATCGTCTGGGAAAGCCAAACAGAAATGATGTGCCGCACCTCTGATCAGCGGATTGTGGTCTTATTCGACGCCGCTTTTAAAGATTGAGCAGCCATGGCGAAACGAAAAGCGTTCCGGAAGAAGCAGCCGGCGGTCGATCGCTTTGCTTTGATTGAGGCCGCGCTGCGAAAGCTGAAAAAAGACGAGCTGGTTGTGTTGCTGCTGGAAGCTAGCCGTGAACATGAATCGGTGTATCGCGACCTGGAAACCGCATTGCGGATTGATAAGCCGACCGAATTACTGATCGCCGATGTGGAATCGGCGATCGCGCGGGCGACCCATTTTGACGGCAGGATGCTCAATCGCAACTTCCCGGTCGACTGGAAAGCTTACCGCGAAGTCGAGCGTGGCTTCCGCGAGTTGCTGCAGCGTGGAGAACTAGAGGCCGCCCAACGCTTGGCGATCGATCTGATGCGCAAAGGCAGCTACCAAGTCGAGTGCAGCGACGAAGGCCTGATGAGCGCCGAGATCGAACAATGCCTATGGCCCATCATCGCAGCCGTAAGGCAGTCGAGCCCTGAAGACCGGCAAGCCTGGGCGCTGCAAATGCTCACCGCCGATCGCGTCGGATTCATTTGCGATGCGGAATTGAAGCGGCTAGTACGAGGCAATTGATCGCGGTCAATGAGGCGGCGAGGAGTACCCTTGGCAGGCCAACGTGCCGGGGCTGAACGCGAAAGTCCCGATGTCCTACGGTTAGGCTAGCAGATAGTTACACTGCCTAGACCTAGAATCGATGCTACCATTCAAGCGCAGCGTCGCGCGAACGTTCCCCCCGTGTCTGGCGCTTTGGCAAATACCCCCGACACGATTCGAACGTGTGACCCCAGCTTTAGGAAAGCTGTTCTCTATCCAGCTGAGCTACGGGGGCGCGAGCTTGCGTTGGGCTCTTGCTTCAGTTTGACGGTTTATAGAACGATTGCAACGGGGGCCCGTGGGTTCGGGGCGACGGCGGTTTTACCGTGGAGGACGCGGAGAGCGCGGAGGGAAGCGAGAGGGCGTGTGGTAGGATGTGCATTTCCTGGAATGAAGGTCTAAATGATGCCGGAGGAGAGCAGCGCGTGAGCGAGGTGCGGGTTTGGCGGGTGGTGGATGCCAATGCGAATCGGGCGGCCGAGGGGCTGCGGGTGCTTGAGGATGTGGCGCGGTTGGTCTACGAAGATGCACCGGCGGCTCATACGCTGAAGGAATTGCGGCACGAGTTGGCCAGCGGGCTGCGCGGCG
>JBQCEI010000178.1:0-3977 GCA_051960375.1 Aureliella sp.
CGCCAGCCACCGAGACGGTGATCGTGCCCGTTCCGTTTCCTTTGGCGGTGACCTGGCCGGCGGGGCTGACCGCTACTAAATCGGCCGATGAACTCGCGTAGGTCGCTTCGCCGGTCAGATCGTCGCAGTATTCATCGACCGCCCCGCTTTCGGATTTGCGAGTGATGACCAGCTGGACGCGATCGAACGCACCCTGGAGTTCGATCTCGGCGGGAGTCACTTGAAACGCCGGGGCTGGTTCGCTTGCCCGAACCGAGTCTGGGAAGGCCAGCGCAGCAAGCATCGCCACAGACGCAATGGAAACGAGCATTCGCATGACGGCTAAACTCCGCAAGGAATTTCGTCGGGGAGGGAGAAACGGGCGGGCGGAATCGGCGGGGAGCAAGGCGGGGAACGCAGCGAGCCGTAGCTCTCGCGTCTTTTCGCAGTGTACCTCACCCGCGCAGCAGACACCATATCTTGCGGCCGCCGTTATCTCTCCTCTGCGTTTCTCCGCGCTCTCCGCGTCCTCCGCGGTGAAATATGAGCATGGAAGCTGCTTTGCTTCTGAGTCTGCGATTTGCTACTCTATGGTTAGCCCGTGCAACTCGGGACCCCGCCTCAACCTCGCCGCCTGTATTAGGAAATCACTCCGATGTTCCAATGCTCGCCTCTCGCCTCTCGGACCTGTGAAGGTATCACGCGTCGTCACGCTCTGCAGATCGGAACGCTCGCCGGCCTGGGCCTCACGCTGCCGATGCTGCTCAAGAGCCGCAGCTTGGCCGCCGATGGCAAGGCTCGCCAGGATGTCAATTGCATCCTGATTTGGACGCAGGGCGGCACTAGCCACCACGATACGTTCGATCCCAAACCGGATGCGCCGGTGAGCGTGCGCGGCGAATTCAAAACGATCCCAACGGCGACCCCCGGCATCGTATTTACCGAAGTCGTGCCGCGAATGGCTAAGGAACAAAAACGCTTCGCCGTGCTCCGCGGCTGGAATCCTCAGAACGGCAGCCACGGTACGGCCGACCAAATGGTCATGTCGGGCCGCAAGTTTAACCAGGCGGTGCATTATCCGTGCTTCGGCTCGGTCGTCAGTTACACTAAAGGTTTTAAGACGGCCATGCCGCCGTTTGTGCAACTGGGCTCGAGCATCGATCGCCGGTTCGGCGGCGGATCGGCAGGCATCCTCGGGCTGCAGCACAGCCCGTTTGAAATGTTGGCCGATCCCAACGCGGCCAAGTTCGACGTGCGCGACATCACGCCGCCTGCCGGGATGACCAGCGAGCGCGTCGAGCATCGCCGCGAGATTCTGACTCGCATCGACAAGCTACAGCGCGAAGCGGAATTGCAGCCCGACGCTTTCGATTCGCTCGACGAACACTACAAGACGGCCTTCAACATGATCACTTCGCCCGAGACGAAGAAGGCCTTTGCAATCGATCAGGAAGATGCCAAGCTGCGCGATGCGTACGGCCGTACGAAGTTTGGCCAAAGCTGCTTGTTGGCTCGCCGCTTGATCGAGTCGGGCGTGCGGTTCGTCACGGTGACCGATGGCGGCTGGGATACGCATCAGAACAACTTCAAGTCGCTCAAAGACAGCCGCTTGCCGCCGGTCGATCAAGCCTTGCCGCAACTGCTGATCGACCTTGAAGAGCGCGGCATGCTCGACAATACGTTGGTCTGTTGGCTAACCGACTTCGGTCGCACGCCGACGGTCAATTCGGCTAGCGGCCGCGATCACTGGGCCTCGGCCGGTTTCGCGATCATGGCCGGCGCGGGCGTACCGGGCGGCCATGTGCTCGGCGCGACCGACGCCGACGGCGGCCAAGTGGTGCGCGATCAGTATCTGAGCGAAGACATCGCCACCACGGTCTACACCAAACTGGGCATCCCCGCCGACTTGATCGTCCAAAGCCCCGACGACCGCCCGATCCGCCTCATCGAAGGCAAGGTCATCGAGGAGTGGATGTAACGTCTCTGCGTCTCGGCGTTAAACTCTGCGTCTCTGCGTTAAAAATCGCATGCCGCTCAATGCCCGACGCCGCTCGCTTTGGGTGGCGTGCGGCGGCCGTAGAATGAATAGAGCAGCGGCACGAGGTTGAACAGGATTAGCGTCATCGTCATGCCGCCGACGACGACGATCGCCAGCGGCCGTTGCGATTGCGAACCGACTTTGGTCGCCAGCGCCGCTGGCAGCAGACCCAGGATCGCAGCCAGCGCGGTCATCGCGATCGGCCGCACCAAGTGCTCGGTGCCGCGGATGATCGAGTCGTGCACCGAATGCCCCTGCAGACGCAGGCTGTTGAACGCGCTGACCATCAGCAATCCGTTCATCACCGCGACGCCGAGAATCGAAATGAAGCCGACGGCGGCGCTGATGTTGAAATTCAAACCGGTCAGCAGCAACGCCCACACTCCGCCGAGGCTCATCGCCACGACGTTCATGTAGACGACCAGCGCGTCGAGCAGCGAGAAGAACGCCAGATAGAGCATGACCAAGATCAAGGTCAGCGCGACCAGGACGGTCGCCAACATGCGCTTTTCCGCCTCCTGCATCTGCTGGAACTCACCGCTCCAAGTCGTCGTATACGGGGCTTTGATCAGTGGAGCGACCGCCGCTTGGGCATCGGCCACAGTGCTGGCCAGGTCGCGGCCGCGCACCGAAAATTTTACAGCGATCAAGCGACGGCCTTGCTCGCGGTTGATGATCGATGCGCCGGTGCTGACAAACGACGGCGTTGATGCAGCTTGATCGCTCGCTCCGTCGCTTTCTTCGTCTGGATAAGCTCGCGACTTGGGAGTGACCAGGTCGCCCAAGCGGCGCCGCGGCGTGCGCGGCAAGATCCCGGAGACTTCTTGCGAGGTCGTGCCGGTGAGCGCCGGCATCTGCATGCGCGTCCCCAAGAGCTCCGGCCGCAGCGGCGCGCCGGCGGATGTTTGATCGGGAGCCACGTCGTGCACGATGTCGACCGGGATCCGCAAGATGTCGTCGACCGTGTCGCGCAGATGAGCTGGCCAGCGCAGGGCGATGTCGAACCGCCGTTCGCCTTCGATCATCTCGCTGAACTGCTTGCCGCCGACGGCCGTGGCTACGACATCGTCGATGTCGGCAACGCGCACGCCCCAGCTCGCACACTTTTCGCGGTCGATCGCAAAAGCCAGATTCGTCTGTCCTTGAATGCGGAAGATGCCGGCATCGATGACGCCCGGCACTTGCTCAATCTTTTGCAGAACTTTATTCGCGGTCGCTTCTAGCTCGGCTAAATCGGGGCCGAAGATCTTGATCGAGTTCTCCCCTTTGACCCCCGAGAGCGACTCCATCACGTTGTCGCGAATGATCTGGCTATAGTCCCACGTCGCCCCGCGCACTTCACTTTCGATGAGGTTGCTCATCGCGTCGACCAGTTCCGCTTTGGTGCGTTTTCTACCGAGCGATTCGATGACCGGCCACTTATCCATCGGCCGCAAAGGAACAAAGCACTGCAGCTCGTTGACACCGGTCGGATCGGTGCCATCGTCGGGCCGGCCGACTTGAGAAGCGACGAGCTGCGTTTCGGGAAAGGCGGCGATGATGTCGCGCAGTCGCTGCGCATTGCGAGCGACCTCGTCCATCGAGATGTTCGCCGGGAATGTGCCGCGAATGACCAGGTTGCCCTCTTCGAGCTCGGGCATGAATTCGCGACCCAGGTTAGGCAGTGCCGCCAGCGTAGCTGCCAAGATCGCCAGCATGAAAGCGCTGGCCAGCAGGCGATTGTTGAGAATCCATTCCAACTGGCCAATGAAGAACCGCTCGCAGGTGCGAACCAGAAAATTGTCCTTGGCTGGCTTGAGGCGTTTGAACAGCAGCGAACACAGAACCGGCGAGACGGTCAGCGCCAGCAGCAACGCTCCGCCAAGCGCAAACGCGTAGGTGTCCGCCATCGGACCAAAGATCTGCCCTTCAGGCCCGCGGAGCGTGAAGAGCGGCAGCAGCGCGCAGACCATGATTAGCG
>JBQCEI010000179.1:0-2160 GCA_051960375.1 Aureliella sp.
CGCGCCGCCCGAGCAAGTGTTCTTGCAGCTCTCCGCTAACTTGTTTTCTACGGCTGGCTTGCCTTATGTCTTCGACCCGACGCAATCCTGCGAGATCTTTGACGAGTGCTTAGAAGAGCAGCTTGGCGACGATCCAACCAAGCTGTTAGTGCTCCAAGAGTTCGCCGGATACATTCTCAGCCCGAACAACACGCGATCAAAGCTGCTCGTATTCGAAGGCGACGCCGGCCGCGGCAAGTCGCTTTTGACCAACGCACTGCAAGCGATCATCGGCAAGGAGAACACATCGTCCGTTGGGCTCGACGTACTTGGCCAGCGGTTCCAAGCTTGGCCAACGCTCGGCAAGATGCTCAACATCTGCCAAGAGGCCAACGATATCGACGCGCCGTCGGAGAGCTTCTTGAAGAACTTCACCGGCGGCAATCCGATGATGTTCGAAGCCAAGCGAGCCAATGCCTTCGAAGCGCTGCCAACTGCAAAGCTTCTGCTGAGCTGGAACATTGCCCCGCGGTTCAAGGATCGATCCGAAGGCCTCTGGCGCCGAATGCTCGTGATCCGCTTCAATCGCAAGCCTCGCAAGCCCAACCCAAAAATGCTCGAGCAAGACTTCTGGCTGAAGGAAGGCCAGCTGCCCGGGATGCTCAATTGGGCTCTGCTCGGATTGAAGCGGCTCGAAGCTCAAGACGGCTTCACTGAATGCGAAGAGTCTAAGCGAGCCACTGAAGACATTCGAAGCGCGAACAACTCCGCACGCTTGTTCCTTCGCGAAAACTACCGATACCGCGAAGGCTCGGCCGTGATCTGCAAAGAGGCCTACGAAGCGTACACGCGATGGTGCACCGGCTCCGGAATGCACCCCGTAAACGACGTCCACTTTGGCCGCGAAGTGAATCAGCTCTATCAAGGCCTTGTCGAAAGGCAGCGGCGATCGTTTCCGATGGTTGGCCGTGCATGGTGCTACGCCAATCTCGAATGCTGCGAAGCGGAAGACGACGAATCGTCGTCGGCCGGCGCAGTCTTCCCACATCTTACCCTTCAGACAACCGCATTTTAGGAACGGAACCTACGTTGGACCACAAAGAATACAAGCTGCTGACCAAGGAAGAAGAGATTGCGGCCTGGGAGCGCGGCGACTTCAACGCGCTGGTTGAATCGGTGATGCCGTTCGTCATCAAAGCCGTCCGTCGATTCGCCAGCCCCGGAGAGCTCGCCTATGACGAACTCGTTTCACGGTGCAATCTGCAGCTCGCCGTCGCGCTGAAGACATACGATCCGCACCGAACGCGATTCATCACCTACGCTTGCAACCACATTTACGCCAATCTAGCCCACACGCTGAAGATGGTCCGCAAGCGGCAAGCTCGCATCGGCTCCAACGAAGTCGAGCGCATTCGTGACCATCGCAGCCGAGAAACGGACGTCATTGACGCGCAGGACGCGGCCAACGCGATGCTAGTCGTCTTGAAAGAGGCGTGCACCGACATGGAATACCAAACGTTAATTCGCAGGCTCGAAGGTGAAACCTTCCAAGAAATCGCCGCAACAAGCAAGCAGGCCGCACATCAAACGATCAAGCGAGTTCGCAAGCGGGCTCGCGATTTGTTCCCTTCCCTGGCTGAAATAGGAGCCTGATCAGATGGAAATTGCGAAACGTTGGGGATATGACTTCGACCGAAAATCATTCATCGTTCACATGCGTGACGATGCGCCGACCATGGCATGCAAGGTCGAGTGCTCGACCGAGAGTGGCAATTTTGCATCATTCACCGCGGTAACAGGCCCTGGCGCAGAAATCGAAATACCAATCGCCGCGAAGGAAGGAGAGGGCGTGCGAGCCCGATTCTTGCAGCACGGAAAGGAGATTGATTCCGTTTGGGTGCGAACCGCTAAGGTGACCTGCCCACGATGCGGACGGCGAATCGACCGGTTAGACGACCATAGAGACGACGCGGGCCAAATAGAGAAACGGCCCGCTGAGCATTTCTTATATCGCATGCCTCAAATCAAGTGGTCAACAAGGTCTGATCGCGACTACCGCTCCCTGACCTTCTCTTCACCGTTCGCGTTGTTGAAGGTAACGCGATTCTATGACGAAGGAGAGCGCCGCTGGGGCTCCTGGGTGGCAAGCGTCGAATACGACGAACGCAACGACGTCGCTTC
>JBQCEI010000180.1:0-2890 GCA_051960375.1 Aureliella sp.
TCCTCTGCCGTCAGCACCCGGCAAGCCGGCTAGCCCTCACCCAAACCCCTTCTTCAAACCTCGCCGCGACCGAACAAGACAAGAGCAGAATGGCACAGTTGGCCGACTTGCCGGGTGCTGACGGCAAGGGACTGCCGTCCCACGGTTGGGCTGGCAACCGTTTGCGCGGCCGGGGGTTCGCGCTATGAATCCCCAGTGGCACCCAAACCACGAGAGAACTGTAGAATGCACGCTCAGTCACTTTTGTCTCAATCACTCCAGCAAAACTTTCGCGAGACCATCCGTATGGGAAGAAGCTTCGAAGTTCGCAAGGTATCGATGGCCAAGACGGCAGCTCAAAAGTCGAAGCTGTATTCGAAGTATGGCAAGCAGCTCTACGTGGTGGCCAAGAACGGCGGAGCCGATCCGGCGGCGAATCCGGCCTTGCGGAGCTTGATCGAGAAGGCCAAGCGCGACCAAGTTCCGGCGCACGTCATCGAAAAGGCGATCGATAAAGCCAGCGGCGCCGGCGGCGAGGACTTCGTGCCCGCCCGCTACGAAGGCTTCGCGCCCGGCGGCTGTTCGGTGATCATCGACTGTTTGACCGATAACAACAATCGCACCATCAGCGAAGTTCGCAATTGCTTCACCAAGACCGGCGCGAAGTTCGGCGCGCCCGGGTCGGTCGCTCACGCGTTCGATCACCTGGCAGTGCTGTCCTTCAAAGGCGACAACTCCGATCAGGTGCTCGAAGCGATGTTGTCGGCCGAAGTCGACGTCAACGACGTCGAATGCGAAAACGGCCAAGTCACCGTCTTCGCTCCGGCTTCGGAGTTCTACAAAGCCCGACAAGCTTTGCTCGAAGCGATGCCGAACGTCGAGCTGGAAGTGGAAGAGATCACTTTCGTGCCGCAGACGCGCGTCGAAGTCAGCGCCGAGGATCGGCCGATGTTCGACAAGTTCATCGATATGCTCAACGAGTGCGACGACGTGCAGGACGTCTACCACAACGGCATCCTGTCCGGCTCGTGAGTGAGGTAAGAGTTTCACCGCGGAGACGCGGAGAGCGCGGAGGAAGAAGCTGCAGGCTGAAAAACTGGCATGAGGTTCGCTCGCGGCAAATTCTCTCGGCCGAGAAAACCAGAGGAGAGAAAAATCATGGCGTTGCACCGGAAGAAATTGCAGGATCAAGTGGTCGTCATCACCGGCGCTTCCTCGGGCATCGGGCTCACCACGGCTCGAATGGCGGCCGAGCGCGGAGCCAAACTGGTGCTCGTCTCGCGCAACGAAGAAGCCCTGCGCGAGCTGGCTGACGAGCTGAACTCGCACGGCGCTGAGGCGATTGCCGTCGTCGCCGATGTCGGCGCGGAAGAATCGGTGCAGAACGTCGTCGATGCAGGAGTCGCTCGCTTCGGACGGATCGATACCTGGATAAATAACGCCGGGGTCGGCATGTATGGCAGCGTGCTGGATGTCGATACGCAAGACAGCCGAAAACTTTTTGATACCAACTTCTGGGGCGTCGTCTACGGCTCGCGAGCCGCGGCCAAGTACTTCCGCGATCGCGTCGACCATTCGCCCGGTGCGATCATCAACGTCGGCTCGGAGGTCTCCGATCGCGCGGTGCCGCTGCTGGGTATGTACTCGGCCTCCAAGCAAGCGGTAAAAGGTTTCACCGACGCTCTGCGCATGGAGCTGGAAAAGGCCAAGGTGCCGGTCTCGGTGTCGCTGGTAAAGCCGTCGGCGATGAACACGCCGTTCCCTGAGCACGGCAAGAACTACATGGCCGAAGAGCCAGCTTTGCCGCCGCCGATGTACGCGCCCGAAGTGGCCGCCGAGGTGATCTTGCACTGCGCCGAGCATCCGGTGCGCGACATCTATGCCGGAGCCCTCGCCAAGCTGCATTCGCTGCAAGGAGCGGTGATTCCCCGCGGCGTCGACAAATTCATGGAAGCGGTCTTCTTCGAGAAACAGAAAGCCAAACGACCGGCCAATCCAACGGACGATGCACTCTATCATCCGACGACCAGCTTGCACGAGCGCGCCGCCGCTCCGCATGGCACGGTCTATGAAACGAGCCTCTACTCGCAGGCGGTGATGCACCCGTGGATCACCCGCATGACCTTGGTCGGCGTGGCGGCTTGCATCGGCACGTTCGCTTACGCGCTGACGCAGCGGAAAGATTGAAGAGGTTTTTACCGCGGAGTGTGTGGCACTGGCACTGCCAGTGTCTTCCGCTTCGAAGTTGAAGGGTCAGAGGGTCCGGTAAGCGTTCCAACGCAAATCCACGGTCGGTTGAGAAATGTGCCAGAGAGTCCGCCACCGGAGCGCGTTTGCGGGCTCGTACGCGGTAAGCTTCGAAAAAAGAGCACTGGCATAGCCAGTGCCACACGAAGGCAAATGACTTAAAGCGTCTTGAGGTACTCGAGCACTGCGGCTCGCTGTTCTTCGGTCAGTTCGTTCGGAAAATCGTGACCGGCGTTGCTCTTGCCGAAGGCGCGCGTGTCGAAGTATTGACGGCGCTCTCGCGTTGAGATGCCGGCGGGCAGAGCGTCCAGTTCGGTCACTTGCAGACCAACTCGCTGCGGGTCGATCGCCAGATGCGTTCGCCGCCAGACCGTCGGCCGCTCGTCGGGGTGCAGCACGTGCCAGAGCGTCGGCACCGAGCCGTTGTGAAAATACGGAGCCGAGGCCCAGATGCCATCCAGGGGCGGCGCCATGTAACCGCCGGGATCGTCCCACGTCGTTTGATCGCCCGAATACCCAAACCAGCTCTGGCCATAGCGCCGGCGATGCTCGGGCGTCAGCGCGTCTAGCCGCACGCGATCGGTCGCGACCTCTTCGATCGGCACTAGCTTTTCAGGATACGGATGAGCCGCTGCGCTGGCTGGATCGGATGCGGCGCCGTGGC
>JBQCEI010000181.1:0-4572 GCA_051960375.1 Aureliella sp.
ACGCAGCTTTTGTAGCGTTCCTGTCTGGCGAGCCCCCCGGTGTGGCACTGGCTATGCCAGTGCTCTTTTTGTCGAAGTTGAACGCGTTCCGCCCCTCAAATTTCTCAAATGGCCGGCGTGCGTGCACCGTCCTTCCGCTGGCGCTCGAGGTTGGCATTGGAACGCCTCGCTGGGTGTCCAATCCTTTGTACTTCGAAGCTGAAGACACTGGCATAGCCAGTGCCACACTCAGAAGGTTGCAACTTCAGAGCTTGCGCGTCGCATCACAAGAACGTTGTTGCCAATGAGTGCAAAAGGGGGCACAATCTGCGCGGGCGGATTGCGGGGCGATCGCCGACGTTGGGCCCGACCGGCGGTGGAATCTCATCTTACGACACGAAAGTTGAACATGAACGATTCGCAAGACAGGACCGCACCGGTGATCGAGCCGTATGTGGCTGCGTCGAACGGCTCGGTCCCCGAATTCACGCTGCGGGCGATCATCCTCGGGGCGGTGTTCGGCATTCTGTTCGGCGCCTCGACCGTCTATCTGGCTCTCAAAGCGGGCCTGACCGTGTCGGCTTCGATTCCGATTGCCGTGCTCGCGATATCGATCGGCAAACGCTTTCTGAAGACGAGCATTCTCGAGAACAACATCATCCAAACCTGTGGCTCGGCCGGTGAAAGCGTGGCCGCGGGCGTGGTCTTCACTTTGCCGGCGTTCATCTTCCTTAGCAACGACGTTGGCACTGGTTATTTCCAGGTGGGCACCATCATGATGATCGCCACCATCGGCGGGTTGCTCGGCACGTTGATGATGATTCCGTTGCGCCGGCCGCTGATCGTCAAAGAGCACGGGACGCTGCCTTATCCGGAAGGCACCGCATGCGCGCAGGTGCTCATCGCCGGCGAGCGCGGCGGCAGCCTGGCGGCGACGGCGTTCATGGGGCTCGGGCTAGCCGTGGTGTATGCGTTTCTGCAAAAAGTGGTGCATGTGATCGCCGAAACGCCGCGCTATGTTACCGCTTTGAGCAACAAGTATTTGCCCGCAGCCGCCGTGGCGGGCGAGATCACGCCGGAGTATCTGGGTGTCGGCTACATCATCGGTCCGAAGATTGGCGGCATCTTGGTCGCCGGCGGCGTGTTCGCGTCGTTTGCGCTCACGCCGCTGTTGGCGACGCTGGTGCCACAAGAAAACATGGCCGCTCAGCTCGAAAAACTCGGCATGCCGCCCGCCAAGCTCGGTTGGAGCGCCGAGACGGGACAGTTCGCCGATGCGGCTGGCGCGATCTATCGGGCTTACATTCGTCAGATTGGCGCCGGCGCGGTGGCGGCGGCTGGCTTCATTACGCTGCTGAAGACGATGCCGACGATTGTGGCATCTTTCCTCGAAGCCTTCCGATCGCTGCGCAGCGGAGCGGTGGCCGGCCGAGCGCGAACCGAACGCGATCTGTCGCTGTTGGTCGTGATCTTCGGCAGCTTGGCGCTGGTAATCATCATGGCCATCGTGCCGAGCATTCCCGGCGAAACGGTTTTTAACAAGCTCATGATCGGCGTCTTGGTGATCATCTTTGGGTTCTTTTTTGTCACCGTCGCCAGTCGCATCGTCGGCATCATCGGCTCGTCGAACAGCCCAATCTCGGGCATGACGATCGCCACGATCATGGGCACGGCGCTGGTCTTCATCAGCGTTGGCTGGACGGGCACCGTGTACGAACCGATGGCCTTGGTGGTTGGCAGCATCGTGTGCATCGCGGCAGCCAATGCCGGCGCGACCAGCCAGGATCTCAAGACCGGCTACCTGGTCGGGGCCACGCCGATGTATCAGCAGCTCGCCTTGTTCATCGGCGTTGCGGTATCATCGCTGGTCATCGGTTTCACAGTGAAATACCTCGACACGCCTTCGGCCGACATGGTCGCTTCGGGAATCGAACATGCGATCGGCGAGAAGTACAACGCGCCGCAGGCCACGCTGATGGCCACGCTGATCAAAGGTCTGTTGTCGTTCAATCTCGACTGGCAGTTCGTGCTGGCTGGTTGTTTCGTGGCGGTGACGATGGAACTGTGCGGAGTGAAATCGCTTTCGTGTGCCGTCGGATTGTATCTGCCGCTAGCTACGACGCTGCCGATCTTCATCGGCGGATTGATTCGCGGCTTGGCCGATTATTCGCTCCGCGGCCGCCGAGCGCCGGGCGAAACGGCGCCGTCGGCCGCCGAAGAAGAACTGGGCAAAGGGAGCTTGTTCGCAACCGGCTTGGTCGCCGGCGGAGCTCTCGCGGGCGTCGCTATTGCGCTGCTCTCGGTCAACGAAAAGGTCACCGCTTATCTGAGCCGCTGGAATGCCGAAGCGGGTGTCTCGCGCGGGCTGGCCGGTCTTTTCGAGTCGCTCGGAGTCGCACCGACCGACGCGGGTGCGGTAGGCTATCAAGTTCTAGGCGTTTGCTGCTTCGCCGCTTTGGGCTTGGTGCTCTTCACCATTGCGCGTCGCAAGTAATGCCTCTGTTGCTGTGCCGGGGGAAAGCAATGCACCACGAAGACACGAAGACACTAAGAGATCATGCGCTGATCTCCATTGTGTTCTGCGCTGCCTCGATTCTGTTCGGTACTGCGGCATCTCAAGCTGCTGAGCCCGACGACACTCGTGGCAATCGTGCCGCCACCGAGCGGGTCGACGAGCTGATCGAAGATTTTATAAGCGAGCACGAGATTCCGGGCTTAGCTCTGGCGCTGACTCATGATGGCCGCACGGTGCTCGTCTGCGGCTATGGCTTTGCGGATGTCGATAAAGGCGAGCCCGTCACGGGCAGCAGTCTGTTTCGCATCGCCAGTCTTTCCAAACCGATCACCGCGGTCGCGATCCTGCGCCTGGTCGAGCAAGGCAAAACGGCCCTGGACGATAAAGTGCTCGACGTGCTCGACTTCGAAAAGGAGATCAGCACTGCAGGCGATGCGTTCGATCCTCGCTGGCGGCAGATTACCCTCAGGCACTTGCTGCAACACTGCGGCGGCTGGGATCGCAGTCAGTCCTTCGATGCCATGTTTCAGTCGGTGCGCTTTGCCAAGCAGCAAGGCATCGACGCGCCGGCCGGCACCGAGGCGATCATTCGCGCCATGCTCGAGCAGAAGCTCGACTTCGATCCGGGCGAGCGCTATGCGTATTGCAATTTCGGTTACTGCCTCTTGGGGCGAGTCATCGAAAAGCTGTCGGGCGCAAGCTACGAAGCATTCGTGCAGCGCGAAGTGCTCGCGCCGCTGCGCATCACTTCAATGAAGCTCGGCAAGACGCGGCGGGAAGATCGAACAGCTAATGAAGTTTGTTACTACGACGCGGCCAAAGGGCGCTCGGTTTTCCAGCAAGATCTCGGCGCGGAGCTGCCGCGTCCCTACGGCTGCTGGTGTCTGGAAGCGATGGACGCGCATGGCGGCTGGCTCGCTTCGGCCGAGGATTTGGCCACATTTGCAGCCGCTTTCGATAACCCCGAACATTGTCCGATTCTTTCCGCTCGCTCGATTGCATTGATGCACGAGCGGCCCGAAGGGCTGGCCGGTCACGACGAGGAAGGCAAGGAGAAAGCCATCTACTATTCGCTCGGTTGGCTGAATCGCGAGCTGCCCGATGGCCGCGTCAATCATTGGCACACCGGGTCGCTCGACGGCACCGAAACGATTCTCATTCGTCGCCACGACGGCTGGAACATGGTCGGGCTGCTCAACACGCGCACCAGTCCCAAGACCAAACAGCTGAGCCTCGCCCTCGACGGGCTGATGCATCGCGCCGTCGCTGCGATAAATAAAGCAGACGATGCATCAGCCGCCGGGCGGTAGCCCGCGGTTTGGCTTTCGTGAGCCACTGGCCTTAGCCAGCGTCTTCGTCTTCGAAGTTAAAAGCCGCGAAGAAAGCGAGCCGTTCCAAAGCCAACGAGTTTTGATAAAAAGGAGCTCGTGCCTTGGTCTCGAGTCTGAAGGGCTCTGTCTGCCACTGGTCTTAGCCAGTGCCTTCCCTTCGAAGCGGTCTTGAGGACCAAAGGTCCGTAATCCCTTAGCCCAGCCCAGCGGGCTGGGATGGCGTTGCGTCCGCGGTATCCCAGCCCGCCGGGCTGGGCTAAGGAATCGCGGGCCTTTGGCCCTAACAGCCATCTCAAGCAGCCTAAAAAAAGTGGCGGCATCCTGCCGCCAGTCCAAGCCATCCTGGCAAGGTTTGCTCTACAGGTCGCTTCGAAACCAACAGCGCAGGTCCATGCTGAAGGAACGTTTCGCAAGCGGGGCTTTCCGTAGTCCAAATGCCTTCCCTGCACTGGAACGCTCGCGCAAAGGGGATAGCTTGAGCGATGACCAGAAAATCCTGCACAGCAGATAAACCGCAAATCCAACTGCGGGTAGAAGAGACGAAAAGGAAGAGTTAAGGAGCCATCGCTGAAAGTTCACGCGGGCGAGTTCATCGCGCCGTGACGCATCACGTACGATGCATGCAGAAGATACAATCCCAAAGCGCGGCGTCAAGCAGAAGCTTGACATTTTTTCCACAATTGTCTCGAAGCCCATGGGCGGTTCTGTTAGTCTTCTGTCGACGTTGCGGCGGCAAAGTTGAATGCA
>JBQCEI010000182.1:0-8734 GCA_051960375.1 Aureliella sp.
GATGACCGCCGGTGACACCCGGCAGGCTTACGCCCGAGAAGACGGTAATTTGACCGCGATGCGCCGCCAGCTTTTCCAAGTACGGCGTGAGCTCGAAATCGCGCCCAGCCTTCTCTGGAAAGAAAAACTGCGGCATGATCCCCTGGTTGGTCTGGATGCAAACCATGCGACGCGGTACGGCGGATTCAGAACTCGCAGCGGTGGCCGCGGCGCCGAAGACAGGACGCATCGCGTCGAGAAACGGCAGTCCAAGCGAGACGCCCGCGCCCCGCAGAAAGAGACGCCGACTGAGTGAAGGTTTGGCAAGATGGACCATCGTTCATTCCTCCGCGTCATCTAAGTAAGCGCGTTATGTGATTAGCCGGCGAGCATTGACAGGCTGCTAACAACGTCTTCAAAGTTCAGTCGCTTTCCCACCGGTCAAGGTTCGAGCACGTCGACCTGCGCTTTTTCCAGCGCTGCGAAAAGCGCCTCGCGACTGGTCTTGTTCGGCTCGATCCAAGCGGTGACATACCCTTCTTTGAAACTGACGACCGCCCGCTGGACGCCATCGATCAGTGCGATCGATCGATAGGCACCATACGCACAGCCTTTGCAGTCGAGCCCAGCCACGGCGATGCGCTCCTTCTGCAACTCATCAAGCTTCGACTCGCTCAATGGAAAGACGCTGAAACTGCCACGCGATGCGCTGCGAAGCAATTGGTTGATGCGCTCCAGCACCTGCTCGGGTTTGCGGTTCTTGAAGTTCTCCGACCGGCTATCGTAGCTGAAGGTCACCACGGCGGTGTCGTAGTCGACGCTGATCAGCCTCACTTCGACGGGGCTGTTGTCGCTGGCGGGCAGCGCACTGGCCTGGCGTCGCAAGTCCTCGACGCGATCGGGTTGGAACAAGCCGGTGAGTCGATATTGCACTTGCACGTCCTCGCCCAAAGCCGTCTGCGCAGCGAGGAACAGGACCAAGATCGCTAACGGTTTCATCGAGTCTGGAACTCCTGGCTTTGAATGACTTCGTGAAGTAAGCTGCGGATGCCGCCGCCCTGCTTTTCGCTTCTCTCCACAATGGCGTTGATTCCGGCGCGGTCGCAAAAAGCGATTTCGCGGCCAGTCGCATAGACGAGCCACTGCTGGGCAAGGTTCTTCAGGAGCGATCGGCGGTCCGAGGCGAGAATCGACTGAAGCTCGCGGATGTCCTGGAACGATCGCCCATCGGGAAGCCTGCCGCTCGAATCTACTTCCGGGCCGAGCTTGAAGCTGATGCCGATGAAGGGATCGATCTTGCCGCGCGGCGCGGGATCTCCCTTTTCGAGCGAGCGATAACGCGTTCTCAGTCCGCCGATGACGTCGAAGCTTTCCAGCGCAAAGCCTGCTGGATCGATCTTTGCGTGGCAGCCGGCACATTGTATATCGCCGCGGTGTTTGTCGAGCAGCTCGCGTATGGTGGTGGCACCGCGCACGTCGGGTTCGACGGCTGGTACGCTGGGAGGAGGCGGTTCGGGCGGACGGCCGAGAAGCCGCTCCATGACAAACGCGCCGCGCGGCACTGGCGAGGTCGTCGTGCCGTTGGCGGTTACTTTAAGGATCGACGCCTGGGTGAGGAATCCGCCTCGCATGCACTGGGGCGCGAGCGCCACTCGCCGAATCTGCGATCCGCTCACCCCTTCGATTCCGTAGTGCGTCGCCAGCTTTTCATTGATCATCGCAAAGTCGGAGCGCACCAGGTGCGTCGCGTCGAGATCCTGTTCGAGCAGTTCGCGAAAGTAGGCTCGCGTCTCGGCGAGCATCGATTCCTGCAAGTACGGGCTGAACTCCGGATACAGTTTCTTGTCGGGATCGTTCGCCGCGATCGCGCGGAGCTTGAGCCACTGGCCGAGAAAATCCTCGACGAAGCGTTGCGAGCGCTGGTCCTTGAGCATCCGTTCGGTCTCGGCACGCACGGTCTCGGGCTTGCCAAGTTCGCCGCTGGCCGCGAGCTGCGTGAGCCGATCGTCGGGCATCGAACTCCAAAGAAAATACGACAGGCGGTTAGCTAGGGCGTAGTCGTCAAGCTCATCGGCAGGCTCGACGTGATAGAGAAAATCGGGCGAGCACAGCGCGGCACGCACTGCCCAGCGCATCGCCGCCTCGAAGCAGTCGCCCGCTTCGAGCCGCTCCGCCACCAGGCCGACGTAACGCTTTCGAGTCGCGTCGGCCACGGGGCGGCGGAACGCTTTGGGCAGAAAACTCGCGAGCAGTCGATCCGCATCGGCCAGCGGCTGCTCGCTGCGCACCGTCCAGATGCCAGTGACCGGCTCGCGCTGGTTCTTGCCCAGACCGAGCCATTGTTTTTCATATTCAACTCGCTTCGGCGGACGGACATCGGGATGATCCTTTGCGACGAATGGCTCGATCGGCAGATCACCGAATATCACACGGTGCGAGCGTGGTGGCCAAACATCGTTGAGCGGGCCTTCGACCTCAAGCCAGTCGACGGCGATCGCCGGACCTGAGAAGCCCATCGCGTGACCCTTGCGGTTGTAGTTCGCAACCGGCGCAAGCGATGCCACGTCACATCCAGCTATCTCGTTCTCATTCAGCCAAACTTCGACTGCGTGCTCAGTTGGCTTGAGCGAGGGCGCATCGAGATACGCCAGCGTATAGTTCGGATGCTGCCCACCGCGGCCGTCGCCGGTGAGTTGGACTGCGGCCAATCGCAACGCCTCCGTCCCGCGAGCCGGCAGCACTTGCCCCTTGTCCCACTGAAAGGCCCAGGTCGATGCCCGCAGCCGGTATCGTCCCGGATAAATCGTGGTGTGACCGCGGAAGTAGTAATTGACCGATTCGTCCTCGCGCCGAAAGATGCCGACCGAGCTGTCGGTCTGATACATCTCCATCGCTTCGTGAGCACCTTGATCGTGATGCCGATGCAAGCCGGCAGGCGGATACGCCGGATCGGGCTGGCCGTCGCGCAGCAAAACACAGTCGCCCTGCATGGAAAGATACGGAGCTTGCCCGCCTGGATTGAGCAGCGAGGTGCGCACCTTCTGAACTCGAGGCGCAGTCGGCCGCCATGCGATGGCTCGATCGAGCGTGTAATCGGCCGCCTCAAGGTATTTTGCTAGGTTCACGTGCGAGATGCTGAGGGCTTCGCTATTGCGATCGAAGCCGCCGACTGAACCATCTGGCGGCAGGAGGGCCTGCAAGGGAATTCCCGGCATGTCAAAGAGATCACGCATCGTGTTCTCGTACTCGACGCGCGTCATTCGGCGGAGCGAGGTTCGCCCCCTGCCCTGCCTCCGCGCCCGATCGGCACTCGCCAGCGCATCGCTCAAGGGACGCAGCAACTCGTCGCGCTCCTGCGCCGACAGCTTCTCCTCGGGTGGCATCTCGCCATCGCGGACACGGTCATGCACTTTCACCCAGCGAGCGAACGCCTCCGCATCGGCCGGGCCGGCACGGAGTGCGGATAAATCCAATCCGCCTTTCTTCGTGTCGGCGTCATGGCAGTCGATGCAGCGGGACTCGATGAACTGGCGAACCGACGGCGGAAGTTCGGCCGCGTTGGAGATCCGAGCCAGCATCGCGCCGGCGATGAGCATCGCTATGCCGGTGTTCGCTACGAGCCGCATTGACATCTGATTCTCCGTAACCGCATTAACCAAGCCGTGACGGCGAGCCGGCCTTCGCTCGCTTCAACGATAACGAGCAGCCCGACGCCGCAAAATTGACGGATTGAGCGTTCGCTGACACTATAACTGATGCGCTACCGGTGCTAGCCGTGGCTTTGACGAGATTTGTGGCAGAAATACAGAGGCGCAGGGGGGCACAGAACTCGACGGCTGCTCCCAGTGCATCGCATACGGCTAAGCCGATCAAGCAACCACGTTTTTCGTCGAGCACGGACATCAGAAAATACCTGTCGAAAAAGAGGGCTAGGCGTACGGGCCAGCGCGCCATGTCCTACAGATACGCAACTACGGTGAGACAGCCGACTGAATCTTCTCTGATCGACCAACGATATACCTTCGCCGATCTTGCACTCTTGCTTAGGGAAGCGAGCGCGAATTTCAGAGTTCGGCATCTTGCCGCTTCGTCTTCAAGCATCTCGCCAAAATTGATTCATCGCTTGGAGGGCCGCCCCAGCTAACGGTCAGCTTCAGCCTGAACTCATCCAATACCAACCCCAAGGACTTGGTCACCGACGGCACATCGATATGGGTGGTCAATGACAGTTCAAGTGACAAGGTGTTCAAGTACTCTTTGAGTGGAAGCTTCTGGGAAGCTGGACCATTGCTACGCCGGGGGCATACAGTCCCACCGGCATAACGCTCAACCCGGCGAGTCCAAGCGAGTTATGGATCGTCGATAACGGCAGCGATAAGATCTACCAGTACGATGCGGCCGTCGGGCTCGTTAGTGGTTCGAGAGCGGCCTCCAAAGTGTTCCCGATGGCTGTAGGCAACACGAACCCACAAGGAATCGCCGATCCTCCGGTCGACATCGCTGAGCCGAATAGCTCCAGCGCGAATTTGATCGATAGCGAACTCCTGGCGGCGCCTCCCGTTTTAGGGACACTGCCGGCAGCGAGGGGCGAGTCGACAAGCGTTGTTCCAAGCGGCGTCTACCCCACAGGAGAAGGCCGCGCCGAACGGTTCGCCTGGCGCGCATCCGCAACGGTCATCGATTCATCAGCGACCGACGTCCGCGGTCTCGACTGGGCAAAAACGGGCGGCACAGACAGCCCGCAACAGTCGCACGACGAAGCCATTGCAGAACTGAACGATGAGTTCGGCTGGCTCTTGGGCAACATGAAACGCAAAGGACGCTAGTTGTTGTGAGACAAACTGGTGGACCTTGCTGTTTGAAGTCCCTCCCTTGCGCGGCTCAGGTTCAGGCCGGAATACGCTCGGCCCCGTCCGGCTAGTCCGTCCCGTCCGACCAGCCTCGCAAGCGGCGTCCTGCGATAGCCTCGGGTGCCAACCCGAGGACTCGCGGGCACCCATCGATGTTTTCTTTCATTCTCCGCGGTCGCATCGCGACTACCTGTCTCTGCGCGCCGTGTCAGGGCGCCCGGAGGTGCCCCGCACCTGGGCTTAGTCGCCGTTAGTCATCCCAGGCTATCGTAGGACGCCGCTAGCGTGCCTCACCAAGCGCTTCAAGCAGAGCATCGGCCATCGTGCCCGGCCACTTTGGTTTTGACCACTCCAGTTGCCCGTTCTTCTAGTCGGTGGGCAACGCTCAAGTTGTCTCTTGCACAAGACCGGTGAGAGCGCGCTCGAGCATGTCTTTTCTGGCCAAGCCTGCTCGCCATGTTGGCGGTATGCCCGATTCACCCCAGAGCGCGCCGGCGAGTTGGCCGCAGACCGCACCGGTTGTGTCTGCGTCATCACCGAGGTTGACTGCGCGCAGGACGGCCTGCTCGAAGTTGCTGGCGTCATGGAATGCCCAAAGGGCAGCTTCTAAGCTGCGGACGACGAAACCGGAACCGCGGATATCGGGCGGCTGTTTGACCCGATAGCTTCCATGGGCAATGGCTTCAATCTCGGGATGCAATGGCTCCAGGGCCCGGAGTCGCTGCAGCGGTTCCCAGTTGGGAGACAAGACGATCTCGCGATCCAGGCCACAGATCAATCCTGCAAGTATCGTTGCGAGATATCGGCAGGCCGATAGGCACATGGGACTGGCGTGCGTGGTAATGCTCGACTCGCTGGCGTAACGCGATAGTTCGCGGAGGTCCGACCCGAGGAGCTCAGCAAAATGAATCGGCACCGGCGCCAGTCGCATGATGGAGCCGTTGCCGCTCGAGCTCTCCGAGGTGCCGCCGGCGGTGCGAGCGTTTCCCGTCTTCGCAAAACAGTGCAAAGCCGCGTTGGTCGCATTGCCGATGTCAAAGCATCTTCCGTTGACTGAGTACGTTCCGTTGTCGCGCCAGTCGACATAGCGCCGAGCCTGGTCATCCAGATTCCACCCTGCCCTCGCGATACTCTCTGCCAGCGCCAAGGCCATGCTTGTGTCGTCAGTCCACTCACCCGGCGCCAAGCCATGCGGCCCACCGGCACGGTAGCCCGAAACAGGAACGAACGAGCCCGCCGGCATGAACTCGACAGCTGCTCCCAACGCATCGCCGACGGCTAAGCCAATCAAGCAACCCCGCTTGCGGTCGAGCGTTGACATCGGAAAAACACCTTTTCTGCATAGCGAGACTAGCGTGCCCATCGGGAACGCGGGTGTTAGCCGCGCCAGCGGCGTCCTGCGATAGCCTTGGGTGCCAACCCAAGGTAACCGCGCTTCTTTCATCCCTGCGGTCGCGCAGCGACTACCTCTCAGCGATTTGATAGACGCTTCACGGCCGCGCTGTGACGCCCCGGCAATCGCACTTCGGGTTGAGCATCCGACGCGTGAACAGTTCGGGAATCACGGGTTCATACCAGAAGACGCTATTCCGGTCGCGTTCGTAAATGGCGAGAATTTGGTGATCATGCGGACGGTCGGCCGTCGGGCTAACAAAATGCAAATCAAGATAAGTGCGGATGTCAGCGACCCGAACGATCCAGAAGACGGAATAAAGTCTGTTGCCGGGAGCTTTCGCAAGTTTATTGAGCTGCTGCGTTTTACGGCGGTGGAGGAATTGGACGAAAATGACTACGGGCTTTATTGATCCCACCGGAAGTGCAGCACAGCTGGCAGGCCGCCGCGCTGTGGCGCCGTACCACGCTGCTCTGTTGGTTGACAGTCAGCGACGATTCTGCTCCTTCAAGATCTTGAGATTAGCCTCCGCAAATGCTTTGCCCATGAGTGCGAATGTCTTGGCACAACCCAGGTAGTGATAGCCGCCATTTGACGCTCCGCGCTTCCAAAGGGCGGCCTCCTCGGGCGTGATGAGCTTGGCTTCGAAGTCTTGGAGGAATTGCCGCTTTTGCTCCTCGGTCATGTGACCGTCGGCATTGGCATGATCTTTGTGCTTTGAGTTCAGGAAGTAGCTCATCTGGCGCACCTGATCGTGCTTCTTGTCGATCGCCCCGAGTTCTTCACTCCAGAACGGCGCGGTTTCTACGGCGACAACGTTACCTTGAAACTCCGGCAGCGCGGCGGGGGCGGCCATCGCTTTGCGAAACTCGATGGTCTCGCGGTTTGCATTCACTCCGCCCACGCCCAGCACGCCAATGACGAACGGCATCCGCGGAGCGTTCAGATCCTTGCGCACGTCTCGAATGAAATGACCGAGCAAATCACTGTAGAGGTCGAAACGGCCGGGTGTGCTGCGCGGCGGATAGGTGTGGCCGTCGACCAGATCGTTGAAGCCCTGCAGCCAGATGAAACCGGCGATTTCATAGCCCGCGGCGGGATCGTAAGCGGGGCAGACTCGCTTGGGATCGGCGAGAACATGTTGGACGTGTTCCACCATCAATCGGTAATAGCGCCCGGTATCGCGTTGCTTTTCCGCGAGCCAGCGATCCATGTCCTCCGGAACACCATGCCCTTTGGGGCCATAGTAAAATTTCCGCTGAAAGTCGTTCAGCGCGTAGGGGCCGGCGCTCGGCGGACGGAAGTCGGTGTGTAGGCTCTTGCCGCCCCAGGCCGTCTTGATGAGAAGAACCGGCTCGTCGAGTGCCGCTTCCATGGTGAGGCCAAACGTGAACTCGGGGCCGATCTTGCCTCCATCCCGGTCCGGCTGCTGCCGCGATCCATAGCCGGCCGTTAGTTTGCCGAAGCCTTCGCCGTTGTTCTCTCCGATGCCAGTGAAGTACGAAATCCATACTCGCTCGCACACCGTCGGTTTGCCATCGCCGCCACGCATTTGCTTGAGGAGCGGGGCAGTCGCCGGATCGTCCCCGATAAAATCGAAGGTCTCGACCTTCGCATGTCCTTCCATGTTGGACTGACCCGCGAGGATGAAGACGCGCAGCGGCTTGGACTGGGCCTGTGCCGAGCTGGCCAGGAGCAAGGGGACGATCGTTAGCACGCAAAAAAGCAAGTCGTGGATTCTTCGCACGATATCGGCTCCTGGTTCGGACGGTTGGGACGGTAAGGCAGTGCGAACCGGCCATGAAGGCAAGGTTTGCCACTATTTGATGCGGGTGGGTTTCGAGGACGATTTACTGTAATCGTTTTACGGCTTGGCAGGCTGCTGCCGTCCGGGACAGCACCCGAAAAAGTGGTCTCGCGTGCGCTGGTCGCCGTAAAAAACAGTCCTAGGAAAGGTCAGCGATCGGGAAAAGATCGCCACGCCAAGCAGTGATGCGGGTACGCTACGAGCTAACAGAACTGAGCTAACAGAACTGGTGCCTCGTTTCGGGACCGGAGTTGGCCACCGCAAATCGTTGATAACAGCCGATGAGGCCTCAAAGTGCTGGCGAGGAGGTGAGGTATGCCCGAGCCCGAGCTACTCGACTTCGTTCCGCTGTGGCTTTTGTTTGCAGCTACGATTGCCGTCGTTCTCATATCGATCGAAGACTCGCGCCGCTCGCCGGCCATTATCGCGCTGGTGCTGAGCTTCTCGGCCATCATTGCTTTGATCGCCGACCTGGACCGTCCACGAGAAGGCTTTATGACGGTCAGCCCTCAGCCCATGCTCGACCTGAAGAGAATGATCGACAGTGGCCACGAACCTTTCTCGCGGCCAAATATCTGATCGGCCGTTTGCGTTTTGGGCAGCGCATAAGGTATGTGGGCGAACTGTGGGTCAAGACACCCGGCGGTACATGGCCCGGCAAACCGGGGAGGGGTAACAGAATAACACGTACGGCGCCCGACCGGA
>JBQCEI010000183.1:0-2326 GCA_051960375.1 Aureliella sp.
CGGCCAAATCGACGGTTGTATGGTTGCTGGAACCCAGCACTTCTTCGCGGCTGCGCGCCTTGGCGTCACAAAAAAACCCGCCGCACACCCCCTAACACGCCAACCCGCGAAGCTTTCATGCCGGCTAAAGGGAACCCTTGGGCAGCAACGCCACAGAAGCTTGGAGAAGAGCCTCGATGATCGATGTCGATGAAATCATGCGTTTACATGAGACGACCGTAGCGCGTTGGCACACCGAGCCGATTGCCAACAGCTACTCGGGCTTTCTCGGCTTGGTTTGCCAGCAGCACATCTACAACTTCGAACTTTGGCATCAAGAAGATATCGCACGCAGTCCCGATGTCGGCGATCACGAGATCGCGCAAGTCAAGCGGCGGATCGACAAGTTCAACCAGCAGCGCAACGACGCGATCGAAAAGCTCGACGATGCCATCACCGAGATGCTCGCGCAGAAGCATATCTCACCCGCGGCCGGTGCTCGACAGAACACTGAAACGCCCGGCAGCGCGATCGATCGGCTGAGCATCATGGCGCTGCGCGTTTATCACTACGGCGAACAGATCGAGCGTTCGGACGTCGACGCCGCCCATCGCGACCGCGTCAGCCAGCGCTTGGCGATGTGTCGCGAACAACAGCGCGACCTCGCCCAAGGCTTGCGCGAATTGCTGGGCGACATCTTTTCAGGAGCCAAACGCCACAAGACGTATCGGCAAATGAAAATGTACAACGACGCCTCGCTCAATCCGTATCTTTACAAACGCAGCCAAGGCGCCGCGTTGGCGGAGTAAGCTCTCACTATGGACACAGCCGCATCCGGCCGCACTTTGCCCGATCCCGATCGTTCGCCGGGGACCGATGTCGTCCTCTGGGATGGCCAGTGCAACTTTTGTCGCCAGCAAGTGATGCGGCTGCGCGGCTTGGACTGGACGGGGCGGCTGTCGTTCCTGGACCTGCATGATCCGAGAGTGGCCGAGCGCTATCCCGAGCTGAGCTACGACCAACTGATGGCCGAGATGTGGGTCGTTACGCCGCAAGGCAAACGCTACGGCGGGGCCGATGCGCTGCGCTATCTATCGCGGGCTCTGCCGGTGCTATGGCCGGCGGCCCCGCTGCTGCACGTTCCCTTCTCGAGATCGTTTTGGCGGTGGGCCTATCATTTCGTCGCCCAGCGTCGCTACCGCCTGGCCGGCCGAAACTGCGAAGGGGGCACCTGCCACCTCCACGCCCGCCCCAAATAACTTTCTCAGCGCCCTCTGCGCTTCCTCTCCGCGTCTCTGCGTTAAAACCGTCTTCGGTCTCACGCAAAATACTCCACCGCATTGCGAAAGATCGCAAACCCTTCGCCATGCTCGGGCTGCTCGCTGCGCCGCGTCCAGAACGGATGCTGCGTCGGCTCGATATGCCGCTCGGGGTGCGGCATCATGCCGAAGATCCGCCCCGAGGCGTCGCAGATGCCGGCGACGTTGAACTGCGAATCGTTCGGGTTGGCCGGAAACGGGAGCGTTTGGTCGGTGATTCGTCCGTCGGCTTCGCAGTAACGCAAGCACATCTGTCCCGAGCCCGCAAAGCGCCGCCCGGCCTCGTCGTCGCGCACGACTAGCCGTCCTTCGGCGTGGGCCATCGGCACGAACATGCGATCGATGCCGCGCAGGAAAACGCAGTTATTCTCCGGCGCGCCCAGATGGACCCAGCGGTCTTCAAAGCGGCCTTGGCGGTTGAGCGTCAGGGTGGCCGGCGGATTGTCGGGCGTGTCGAAGAAGATTCCCAGCCGCATCATGATCTGCATGCCGTTGCAGATGCCGAGCATCAGCCGATCGCGGCTGCGGAACTGGTCGACCACGTCGCCCAGATGCACTTTCAGTTGCTGAGCCAGAATGCGTCCGGCAGCCACGTCATCGCCGTAGCTGAATCCACCCGGAAAGCAAAGGATTTGGTAGTCGGCTGCTACCTGCGGCGACTCGATCAGGCGATTGACATGCAGCAGCGTAGTCTCGGCGCCTGCCCGCTCGAAGGCAAACGCAGTTTCCACTTCACAATTCGTCCCAGGGGCTCGCAGAATGAGCACCTTTGGAGTCGCCATCGATAGACCTCGGGTAACGGGATTTTTGGGGGGCAGACGAGCAACGCGCGTGATAAGCATCGCTCAAAACGCCAGTGTGACCCCACGCAGGCGGTCTGCCAAGGGGACTGGGCAGGCCTCAGGCCTCAGGCTTCAGGCTTCAGGCTTCAGGCTTCAGGCTTCAGGCTTCAGGCTTCAGGCTTCAGGCTTCAGGCTTCAGGCGTCAGGCGTCAGGCGTCAGGCTTCAGAGGCTCAATGCATTCGCCC
>JBQCEI010000184.1:0-3222 GCA_051960375.1 Aureliella sp.
CATGCCATGCAGATGTTTGCCGTCGCGCGCCGGAATCGTCACCATCTGCGGCTCGGCCAGTTTCACGTAGCGGTAGCGATCCGACACCGGAGCGCCGAGCATGCGCTCTAGTTGGCCGTCGATCGACTTGAGCGCCGTGCGCGGCGGCTCTTTGAGAGCGCTCCACGAATCGATGAAGTGGCGACAATCGGGCGCCAAGCGCACGCGATGCGTCCCCGGCTTTTCCGTCAGTTGATCTAACTTGCCCGTTTGCGTGTCGACGCTCACGAGCTGCATCTCGGTCGGATGCGAGAGATTGCCCGAGACGAATGCCGTGCGGCCATCGGGACTGACCGCCAGTATCTCGGCGATGTCCCAGCCGCCGTTGGTCAGTCGCGCGAGCTTGTCGCCCTGAACGTCGTATCGCGTCAGGTGCCGGCGACCATCGGGCAAGTCGCTCAGCCACAAGAAGTCGCCATCGGGCAAAAACTTCGGCGTGCCGAGCACCTCGATCCAGCCTGGGCTCTCTTCTTCGAGCACGCGCTGGGCGCGGCCGCTGCGAGGATCGACGCGCACGACTGCCTGCTCGGTTTGGATGCGGTTCTGGATCTGCAACCACAATTCGTTGTCCGGCGACCAGCTGACGCGCACGACCAGGCGATCATTCGCCGGAAAATCGCTCAGATCGATCTTCCGCAATTTGCCGCTTTCGACCTCGGCCAGCCATACCTGCACGACGGGCAGCGGATCGCCCGCTTTCGGATAGCGAGTGTCTTCGAGGTCTTGTCGATAGCTGATGCTGTCGCTGACGCGATAGTGATGGACGGGCGATTCGTCCAGTTGCAGGAAAGCGAGTTGCTTGCCGTCGGGGCTGAACCAGAAAGCCCGGAAGTTTCCGCGACCGTACAGTTCTTCTTGATAGACCCAGTCGAGAATGCCGTTGAGCAGTTCGCTCGAGCCGTCGTGCGTCAGGCGGCGCTGCTTCGCGCTGGCTACATCGATTAGGAACAAATCGTTGTCGCGCACGAAAGCGACCTGCTGCCCCGTCGGGCTCACTTGAGCGAGCTCCTCTTCGGCATCAGGCGATTGCGTGAGCTGTCGAGCACTGCCCGAGGCGGCATCGAACAGATACAGTTCCTTTTCTTGCGAGAGCAAGCCGAACTTGCCATCTTCTGTCAGAATCGATGGCGTGACGCGCTGGCGAGCTTTATCCGACTGGAAGGCTTCCAGAGCGGCGAAGGCCTTTTTCATGTTTTCGACAAGCTCGCTCGGCTCCGACGAGCCCGTGTCGGGATCGACGCTCCGCCACTGGCCATCGACTTCGACGAGTAGCTCATTGCCCAGCCAACGCGCGTTGCTGGTCGAAGTGCTGAAGTATTCGGCGGTGTGCTCGGGCTGCATCAGATGTTCGAGCGTGAGTTCTTCACCGGGCTCGATTTCGCTCACCGCGACCAGCTTGTCACCCGCCAGTTCCGCATGCACGCGCAAGATCGGATACTCCCACTCGGGCGCGAGATCGGGATCGAAGAAGTTCCAGGCCGCCAGCCCATCATCGCTTTCGGGCTCCAGCAAGTAAGCGGCGAGCGTGCCCAGCGGCTGCGCGGTGCGGACAATGTGCGTACCCGCAGTCAGCGGCCGCAACTGCTTTTTGACGCTGGCCGTGACGCGCTTCAGCGTGTGATGCTGTAGGCTCGCACCGGACTCGACTTTGTCGATCGCGAGCACTTCGCACGGCGCGGCGGGGACATCTTCAGTCAGCCGCTCGATCTGCACGCCTTGCAATTGCAATCGCGAGAGAGCCCAAGCGCATGCAGGTGGAACGGCATACGCGTGCGGCAGCGAAACTTCGCGCTCGGGCGAAGCGCTGATTTGCAGTTCGACTCGGTAATCATGCGGCTGGTATTTCGGTGCTGAGTCGGAGTCGAAGGGAGGTGAAGGAAGCTTGCCGTCGGCTGCCTGATAACCGCGCACCGCGACATCGCGATCGGTCGTGCTGAGCTCGCCGCGCACGGCCAGCGACGCGCCGGCTCGGTTGTCGCTTGCAGCCGCATCGAGAAACCGCGTGACTTGCGCGTACTGTTGGTCGAGCTGTTTCAGAACTTCATTGACGAACGCATAGGTCGCTTCGATGCGTCGCTGGTAAGTGGCATGCGAATACGATTCGGCCAGGATGCCGATCTTGCCGCGCAGCCCCATCAGTTCGGTGCTATACCGCGGCTCGTGTCCGTACGTCTTCCAGCGTTTGTGTTCGTCGGTAAAGTTGCCGTAGTAGAACGTCGGGATGCCAGCCGACTGGAGTTTACCGGAGACCGTTGGCAGAAGATCTTTGCGAAGCCATGCATCGATCTCGCGCGGCGCGGCTGGGTTTTGTGGGACGGCGTAGGTCAAATCGTAGCGATGCAGCGAGCCGTTGGTCGTGTGCGTGTCGATCAGCACATCGACGTCGTAGCGAGTCAGCGTTGCGACCAGCGCTCGCACCTCCGGTGTTTCGAGTTTGACGAAGTCGCGATTCAGGTCGAGGTTCTGCGCGTTTTCGCGAACGCCCATGCCGGCTTCGGGCCCGTTCTGCCCAGGGCGATGCAGCTTGCCAACTCGCTCGTTGCCATCGGCGTTGAAGTTCGGCACAAAGATCAAACGTAGCGAGCGATGCGACTGGCGGTGCTCGCCGCGCGCCAGATCGCGAGCCAGCGCCAGCAGAGCTTCCTTGCCATCGCATTCGCCTGAGTGAATGCCGCCGAGCAAGAGCACAGTTAGCGGTTCATCTGTGCCGGAATCTCTCGAACCGCTTGCATCAGCAGCGACGGCCTCATCAGGGTCGACGATCAAACCCCAGCTGGCGCGACCTGCGCCCGTCGCGCCGAGCGACTCCAATCGCGATTTAGGCCAATGCCGCTCGAGGCGTTTGAGAAACAGTTCCGTCGCAGCGCCGTCGGCCGTAGCGCGATAATCGCTCGCTTCGGCGACGGTCTTGAGCTTGGCTAGCGCGTCGCGATCGGCATGGTCGTCGGCGACAGCGAGCGGCTGGAGGAGTGCCCAGCCGCAGAGGCAGAGGAACAAGATAGCGGGAGAGAAGGAGGGATGGAAATTGCGGGGCATTGGTTTTGACATTCATGTACGGCAATTGGTTTTAAGTCCCGGAGGGACGAAAGCCTAATGCCGGCGGCGCGAGCCGCCGGTAGGCAGGCGCCTCAATGACAACCAAGTCCCGAAGGGACGACAGCCGCTGTGCCGAGTTATGTCTCA
>JBQCEI010000185.1:0-3208 GCA_051960375.1 Aureliella sp.
TTTTCGCAGTTGGATTCAAACATCTGTAATATCACCACGACGCGCGGCAATTTTCCCGGCCATGGCGCTCCGGTGACCTTCGACGGTGCGCGCCCGAAAACCGACTCCAATGATCCGTACAGTCTCCACTTCGGCTTTGAGAACACGAACAATCAATGGCCGACGCAGTACAATATCTACAACGGCACATACGATCTGGCGGGCGGAGCCAGGGGAGCTGTCGAGAGCAAGCCGCTCGACCTCAGCGGTTACTCGGCCGACGATTTGCCGACGCTGTACTTCAACTATCTCCTGGACACCGATGGCACCGATGCCGGAGATTCGACCGACAGCGTCTACATGCGCGATGCGTTCCGCGTCTATGCCACCTCCAATGGAACCGACTGGAAGCTATTGGCGACGAACAACTCATCGACCGCCGACCCCCAGGATGAACTTAATCAAACGCTTCGCGACGACTACGGCAATCCCGTCTACGTCCAGGAACTGTATGACCGCGGGGAATGGCGGCAGGCGCGCATCAACCTCGCGCCTTTCGCCGGAAGGCAAGGGGTACGGCTGCGCTTCGAATTTTCAACGAGCGGCACGTTCAACACCGGTACCCCGCTGATCGGCGGCGTGGAGCTGACCGCAGTGCCTGGCTACCAGCTCACCGATGGCCAAGGTGTCAGGGTTATAAGCAATAACCTTGTCCCAGCCCAATCGGCGAATTTCGAGTTCGACCTCGGCTTGGTCCTCGATCTGCCCAACGGCGCGAGCATCCCACCCGGCGCTACGCTGCAGGTCGACAATACGACCTACCGGTTCGATACGACCTCCGGTCCCAACCAGATTGGCATTCTGCCGACCGACACTTCGGCTCAAGTGGCGCAGAAGGTTCTCGCCAAACTGACGGGCGACAACTTCGACGCTTACGCGCATGCGGTTAAGCCCAATGTCGTCCTCGTCCGCGGTCTGCGACCGGTGTCTGCCGGAGGAACCTACAAGACAACGGGCTTTCTGACCAACGCCATCATCGGCAAGCCCGGCGTTGCGCCGGGCAATGTACCGGTTCCGGTTTCGGCCGCACAACCCGACTACGCGCTAGCGGCACAGGAGGTGCGCGACGCGCTACGCATCGCGCTGGCACATCAATTTTCGAATGATTTGCTGAACTCGTGGAGCGTCTATGGTCAGTCGATTCGCATGTTCAAATACGACTCCAACAACTTCGGCGTACCAGTGGGCGGAACCTCGCTAGGAATCACGAGCCCAAACTCGCGCATCGGCGATTCGTTCGGTGTAAAGGACACTGCTACTACCGCCCTCGACACCACCGTCAGCAACAACCACCAGGGTGTCTACATTGATGACATCATCGTGGGCTTTGCCGAGCGAGGCGAGCAGGTCTTTAACTCGCCTGGCAACGTTGCCAACACCGGTGACTTCGCTAACACCGCAAAATACAATCCGTCCGAGATCGCGACGGGGCGCTATCAGCTCGAGATCCGCACCGCGGCCGACTACGGCGTTCGGGATTATGACTCCGCCAATTCAACCTGGTATTACAAACTGACCGACTCGTACGATACGAACTCCCGCCTCGCGCCGTCGATCGCCCTGAAGATCCCTTCGGCCAAGTCGATTCCCGACGGAACCACTTTTACGCTGGCCGACTACAACAATCAGGCAACCTTCGAGTTCGATGTGTACGGCGGACCGCTCACGGTGGGCGCCGGCACCCAGCCCGGCAACATTCCGGTTGTGATCTACGGCGACTGGACTCCCGCCCAAGTTGCCAAAGCGGTGCGCGACGCGATCAATAGTCCGGCGGCTCGCACGCAGCTCACGCTGTCCGCTTCGCTGCAGGGCGAAATGCTCAAGGGCGGTGGAACGGAAGCTGCCTCCAATAGCGACATCGTGCAGCTCCATGGACCGGCCGCGATTACTCGCACCGGCGGCGGTTTGCCAGCGGGCTCGCCGCTGCAACTCATCCCCTACGGTGACGACAGAAATCACCGAGAAGATGCCGGAGACCGAAACCGGGCGCCTGAAGACCAAGGGCAACTGTTGATCTCGGCCAGTTCGTTCAGCTTTGCCCAGCAGTGGGGCGTCCGCCTGGACGACAACAACCATCCCACTTTGCCGCGGAATTTGCCGGCGGTCAACTCGCAGCAACTAGCCCCTGGGGCAGTGCTGATCAACAACATCTTCAACGGCAATTCCTCGGGCGGAATCTCCATCGCGGGTGATTCGAGCCGGTCGAACACCGATAATCCCGTCGGCCGCGTGATGAACAACACGTTCTATGGCAAGAAGGCGGGCGATGTTGGCGTTCGCGTCGTCAACGGTGCAACTCCGGCCGTGCTGAACAATATCTTCGCCCACCTGGGGACCGGCATCTCGGTCGATGCCGCCAGCGACACGACCGTCGTCGGCGCCAACGTCTACCAAGACAACTCGGCCAATGGCGTCGAAGGCTCGTTTGCGCTCAAGCCAACCACGCCGCTGTTCGTCAGCCCGGCGTCGGCCAACTTCTATCCGGCCGCCGGCTCGCAAGCCATCGACAGCTCGCAGGAAGCCCTGCCCGAGCGAACCGAGCTCAGCCAGCTCCGCAACTCGATCGCTTTGCCGCCAAGCCCGATGCTCGCCCCCGATCGCGACATCTTTGGCCAGCGGCGCGTCGACGACCCGACGGTGAGCCCGCCAGCGGGCTTTGGTTCTAATGTCTTCAAAGACCGCGGGGCGACCGACCGCTCCGATTTCTTGCCGCTGCAAGCGGTTCTCATGCAGCCGCAGGATAACGATTCCTCGATCGTCGACATCGATCGCAACGTCGGCTATGTACGCCTGGGCGATGGCTTGCTCGATTACTTCTCGATCCTGCTCCAGGACGGCGAGGGCATCGGGCCCGACGCGGCCACGGTGCTGCCCGAGGCGATTACGCTGACCGAGAACGGCCGCTTGTTGCAGCCGGGCGTCGATTATGTCTTCGGATACAACGCCAATAGCCGCACGGTTCGGCTGACGCCACTGGCCGGCATTTGGCGCAGCGACAGCGTCTACGAAATCTCGGTCAATAATCGCGATGGCCGCCGCGTGACACTCGGAGCGGGAGCCGACATCGCCAACGGTGACAAGATCACCGTCACGATGCCGGATAACTCGACGAAGGTCTTCACCTTCAGCGACACGGGCAGCGGCGCGAACAACATTCCGTTCTCCAAGA
>JBQCEI010000186.1:0-7024 GCA_051960375.1 Aureliella sp.
CCGAGGAATGGAACCAGACGATCGGCGTGAACTTGACCGGCGCTTTTCTGACGATGAAGTATGCGGTGCCTCACTTGCGCGAAACGCATGGCAACGTGATCATCAACGCATCGATCAACGGCACGCGCGTCTTCAGCAATTGCGGGGCGACCGCTTACGCTTGCTCCAAAGCCGCGCAGGTCGCCTTGGCCAAGATGGCCGCGCTCGAGCTGTCGCGCTGGGGCATCCGCGTCAACGTCGTCTGCCCCGGTTCGGTCGCTACGCCGATTCACAACAAGACGGTGCAGCGCGAGCTGGAAACGGTCAGCGCGCCGGTCGAGTATCCAGAAGGGACCGTTCCGCTGACGCACGGCAAAGTTGCCGCGCCGGCCGAAGTCGCTCGCTTGATGCTGTTCCTGGCCAGCCGCGCCGCCCGGCACATTACCGGCACCGAAATCTGGATCGACGGCGGCGAATCGCTGCTGATGGGCTAAATCCAATCGTTATTACTCCGCGTTCTCTGCGCCTCCGCGGTAAAAAACGGGAAGCCGCGATTTGCGACCAACGAAAAAAGGCACCGGAAAACTCCGATGCCTTTTCAAGGGTTCGACTGAACGATCGACGAATCGCTACTGAACGGTCACTTTGATCTTTTGCTTTTGGATGAAGTGATGTTCGCCGCTGGCTTTGGCCAGCTTGGCGGCTCGCTTTTCGGCTTCGCCGCGCTGATCGAATTCGAATACGGCGACGCGGCGGAGGGACTGGTTGAACACGGCCCAGTAGATGCGCGTGGGGACTTCGGCTTTGCTGCGGCGGCGCGGTTTGGGAGCAGCTGGCTCCAAGGAAGCGGTGCTAGCCGACTCGTCCGCAGAGCTCGCCTTGGCTTTGATTTTCAGAGCGACGGGCTTGTCCAGAGAGCTCGCTTTGGCGGCAGCGGGTTTGGCGACTTTGGCAAGCGACGGCTTGATGGCGGCCGATTTCGAAACGGAAGCTTTGGCCACGGAGTCTTTGACCGAGCTGGCTTTGAGTTGCGCAGAGGCGGTTTTGGAGGCGGGAGCGACAGCAGAGGACTTAGCCGATGCGGCAGGTTTGGCTACGAGAGACTTGCTGGCAAGCGTTTTCGCGGTAGCCTTGGGTTTGGATTTCGCTTTTGGCTTTGGCTTGACCAAAGTTGCTGCGCGACTGGCCATTGTCCGAACTCCTGACACATGGAAAAGATAGGTGGGAATAGATACGCAACGCTCTCGATATCCGTCTCTATCCCAAAGCATCCGCTCAATCGATTGACCCGCTTGCGAACTCAGGAGAGTTTGAGGATTGCATGCATCTGACTCGGCAGAGCAGACGCAAGCGCTGGAGCGGTCCAGTGCTGGTGGCTTCCGAATCGTTGGCAGCAATCGCTGTCAGTCGGGCGCATCGCTCAACCCAGCCGCCCGAGCGTCCCACCGGCAGGCGAGCCTGCTTTGCGAAGGAGGGAACGAATCAGCCGCGAGGCGAGGATTACAGATCGATATGGTGCTTCGGAGGACTCGTTCCCTGGGTGGGCTAAATGCGAAATTCCTGAAACAACGGAGGCGGGAATAATAGCGTTCCAGGTTAGGTGGGCGTTCTTCACAGGACCAATCTCCGGCCCCCCGCGCGAAAACCGCTCCTTACCGCTTTAGCAGCCTTTATGATAACGCAACTTTGTGCAGATTCCCAGTAGTAAACAGCTGTCGAGGGGCGGGATTGTTTCCAGAAGTTTCATGCCAAAAACTGAAATTCCCCTGCGTTTCTGAGGCTTTTTCCGCATGCGCGGGGGAGCGACCGGCCGGCCCCCATGGCACCCCGCTGCAGCGAATTGGGGCGATCAAGTGGTCCTGTGCTTGGTGGGAGTGATTCACGCAACCCGACGCGTAAGGGAGGGACGAACCCGCCACGGAGCTCGACACGACAATCGTTGGTTTAATGAAGCTGGACGTGTCTCCGCTCCGGCCCCTCACCCCCCGGCCCCCCGGAGCGGGGCGAGGGGGAGACAAGAAAAGAGGCGCGCTCGCCCCATGAAGATCTCCTCCCCTCGCCCCGCTCGGGGAGAGGGGCCGGGGGTGAGGGGTCTTCTGCTGCCCGCTCGCTTCGCACCGCGTTATCATATGGCGACTGAACAAGCCTCGTCTTCGCTCACAATGCTTTTTCATCGAGAAGAAATCCATGGCCAAGAAATCGTCCGGCCCTCGCGGACAAAAGGCGAGCTCAACTGCCACGATCGACGTTTCAGCGATCTACGATGCAGCCAGCGAAGGCGATTATGAAACAACCAAGGCGTGCATCGAGGCGGGCGCGGATCTAGCCGCCAAGGACAAATACGGCTTTACCCCGCTGCATCGAGCCGCTTCGGCCGACGGCGTCCCGGTTGCCAAGACTTTAGCCGTGCTGCGCCTGTTGCTCGACGCGGGCAGCCCGCTCGAATCGCTCGGCGGAAGCGAGGAGCGCACGCCGCTTTACTTAGCGGCCGAATTCGCGACCTCGGTCGAGCCGGTCCAGCTGCTGCTCGATGCAGGAGCCGATCCAAAGGTTCGCAACAAAGGAGGCGTCGATATTGTGACCAATGCGCGGAGCCGCAAGGTCAAGCAGCTGCTGTTACCGCTCATCGGCGTGCCGGTGGAAAAACCGGCTCCCAAACGACGCGCCAAGAAGGTCGACCCGGCCCAGTGGACCAAGCTCAAGCGGCGGCTCAATGCGATCTTCCGAGAGCTCGAGCAGTCGGGCCTGGTCGCCTTGCAGAACGCCGGCACGACGCAGGAGGATGGCTTCAGCGATTGCTCAGAGCGTTATTATGAACTGGGTGGAAAGGAAGCCAGCCTGCGCGGCTTTTGTTTCTACACCAGCCAGGATCTCGCTCGCGCGAAAGCCACCGGAGAGCTATCGCTCGCCTTTTGGGGCGCACCGCGCGGAGCGAACCGGCCGACCCTGCAAGTCGGCAAACAAATCGTCGACGCCTTTCGCAATGCCGGCTTCGCGGTCGACTGGAACGAAACGGTCGAAACGCGACCTGCGGTCGACTTGCACAGCGTTAAGTGATTGCGCGTTTGGCCCCGCGCCTACGATGCGAGCCAATCGCCGCCCGACGCCCGACGCCCGACGCCCGACGCCCGAAAGCGAACTAGCGATGACCCAACCCACGCCGGCACCCGAGCCGCCCGAAGATGCACCTGTGCCCGAGCCGGCGCACCGGAGCTCTGCGTTCGGAGCGCTCGACCTGCGGACGACCGATCCGGCCGCGGTCAACAGCTATCTGCGGCAGCTCGATGAATCGGCCGAGCTAGTAAAAATCGTCGGCGCTGCGGGTCAAGCTGGCCTGGCGACCGGTCTGCGGACGAGCCTCAAGGTGCGCATCGAAGGGAACGTCGGAGCGTACTTCGCGTTGCTCAACGCCGGTGGCAATCTGGAGATCGCCGGCGATGTCGGACCGGCGTGCGGACACTCGATGACAGCTGGCGATGTCCTGGTGCGCGGTCACGCGGGCGACTCGCTCGCTGCGTTTGCCCGCGGTGGCTTCATCGGCGTGCATGGCACGGCCGGGCAAGCCTGCGGGCTCGGGCTGGGGGGAGCCGACGTCGTCGTTCGCCAAAGCGTCGGGGCGCAAGCGGCTTATGGCATGCGCGAGGGCAACCTCGTGCTCGGCAGCGACGCTGGCGATCAACTTGGCGAAGGTTGCACTGGCGGAACGATCTATCTCCGCGGCAATGCAGCTTCCATCGCGAGCAACTTGCGCGAAGTGCGGATGCGAGAGTCTGACGCCATGCGGCTGGGTTTGC
Source organism: Aureliella sp. (assembly GCA_051960375.1). Classification (GTDB taxonomy): domain Bacteria; phylum Planctomycetota; class Planctomycetia; order Pirellulales; family Pirellulaceae; genus Aureliella. The sequence goes on from JBQCEI010000186.1 coordinate 3,774, forward strand.
TGCTGGTGCGAGCCGGCATCAAGAGCGCCACGCGAGAGTTTCGCGTTTACCGTCCTCGCGGATAAGCAGTCAGGAATGCCATGCGTCAATCGGTTATCGACGACATCGTTTTTCAAGCAGCCGCGCTCGGCAAGCCTGCGTCCACCGCCGCGCCGTCTCTGGCCGTGCATGTTCCAGCTGCGGCGGCGCCCAAGGGCTTCACGCATCCCGTGCCGCTCTTTGCCCGCCGTCCGCCGGTCGATCCGGCCGAACAGCACTGGCCGGCTTACTGCGGCCTGCTGAAAGATTTCGGCGTTCCGCTGCAAAGCCCCGTCGCATCGCTCGAACGGCTGTCGGTCGCCAATGTGCCGCTACGGCTGGCCAAGCGCAATCTCGACGAACCGTTCGACGCTCTGGAGCTGGAGACAGCCGAAGCAATCGAGCTCAGTTGCATTGCCTCTACACACGGCGGAGAGCTCGCTCAGTTGCCGCTGGAAGCTGCGGCTTGGCCCGAGCTCAAGGCGCTCATCGGCTGCGTGCGCGAGCTATCCGGTGGAGCGACGCCGATCGGCTTGGGAATGCTGGCCGGCGACGTGGCCTCCGACGTCGGCAGCGCGCTTGCCGCCGGAGCAGATTTCGTCATCCTGCAGTTCTCCGGCGCCGATCAGGAACTCTCGGCAGCCGAATTCGACCAGCTGGTCTGGAGCGTGGCAGCGGCCCGCAGCGCGTGCATTCACGCCAAGGCGGCTCGCTTTCCGATCTATGTCGATGCGCCGGTGACACGGAGCGACGATATCGTCAGACTGCTCGCCCTCGGAGCCTCGGCCGTTTCGATCGACGCTCTCGCCGCGTCCGTCTTGCCCGCTTCATCGCGCGGCCGGGCGACGACTCATGGAATGCTCAGCGGCATTGGCGGCCTAGCACCGCAGCCGGTCGCCTCGATCAAGCCGCTGGAGAGCAAGCTGAGCGAGCTCTCCGAGACGCTCAAGACGCGGCTGCGGCAACTGCATCTGGCCCATGTCAGCCAGCTCTGTTCGGATCACTTGCGGGCCCTTACGGAAACAGCTGCCCGCCTCAGTGGCGTGCGGCTGTTGGGTGGTTAGGGTCTCACGCGACTTTGCGTAAATCCAAAGAGTTTTTTCACGCGAAGACGCGAAGACGCGAAGGCAAGCAAGAAAGCCCGTTTATCGAGCGAGCGACGAAAACAGCTGACTATTCAAGCCACCCGCGTACGGCACATCGATCGGGCCTGCGACGGGTTGTCCGGCCACTGGTAGCGCAGCGCTCGGCACGTGCCAAATGTTGCGGAATACAACGGGGTCGCCGTGATCTTGGAGCTGCAGCGGCAGCGGCTCGGGGCCTTCCGGACGACCGGCGCCGGTCTTGGCGGCGATCAGGGTGTGATACTGCACCGGGACGCCATTGTGGATCACGGTCAGCTCGGCACCTTTGAGCTTTTCGCCGGTGCTGGAGAAAACCGCCGGCACGAAGAAGATGTCGTAAGTTTGCCAGACCAGCGGCGGCAGAGCCATGTTGATGTCGGGCCGGCGCTGGCGATAGATAGCGCCGCACTCGTTTTCGATCCCTTCGAGGGCAAACGATTCGAGGATCTGCACTTCGTAACGGCGCTGGATATAAACGCCGCTGTTGCCGCGTTTCTGGCCGGTGCTCTTCGGCATGTAAGGCGTGCGGAACTCGACGTGCAAATGGCCACCGACGAACGGCTCGACCGTTTCGGTTCCTCCGCGCAGAAATCCATCGTCGGTGACCTTGGCGTTCTTCCAGGCCGAAGTATCTTTGCCGTCGAAGAGCACACGAGCGCCCAGCGGCGCGGGCTGGCCTTGCGTCACGCTGCGGCGAGCGACTTTGCGCAGCGCGACTTGCTGGCCGTTCGGCTCGATCAAGACCATGCGACCGTCGACGACGCGAAGCTGACGACCCGAGCCGCCGTCGCGGCCGCGAAGCGTCATGCCTTGGTCGTCGGGCGAGCCGTTGAGGACTTCGGGCTTGGCCGTTCCCCAGCCCATTCCGGGCAATCCGCCTGGATAGACACGAGCAAAGAGCGGCTGATCGCCGGCCTGCGTCGACACGCGCACGCCGACATCGCCTTGCCAGGTGCAGCCAACGTACTCGCCGACATATTGGTAGAGCGAATCGACTTGAGCGATGTCGGTGATCGCCGGATCACCGCCTTGGACTGTGGACGCACCGACAACCAGAGCGCAGAAAAGCAAAAACGAATACTTCATGAGAGCAGCGAATCGCTTAGCAGGTGAGGACGGAAAGGCGGCCATCGAGCCAGGCCGCGGGCGGCAATGGGCATTATCGTAATTGCCACCGAGCCCGCGAGCCAACAGGCGCCGCTCCCGGCCGAGGAATATTTCATCGATCCGGGAGACGATTCGCTCCTATTCGCTCCAGAATTGATGCCCGGCGATTTCCATTTCGCAGCGATACAGCCCTTTGCGGGCAGTCATGTAGAGCGTCCGGTTCTGCGGACCGCCGAAGGTCACGTTGGCCGGCTGCTCCGGGCAAGCGATGATGCCCAGGAGCTTGCCGGCCGGCGAATAAACCTGAACGCCCAGAGCGGAAGTGATGTAGACGTTGCCCGCTGAGTCGACGGTGAGGCCATCGCCGCCGGAGTTATTGCTGTTCTCGGGCTGCTTCAGCTCACAAAGAATTTCCCGCTCGCCCAGCTTGCCGGGCTCGGTGACCGCGAAGGCGAACATCTGCCGCTGCATCGACGGGATGACATAGAGCGTGCGTTGGTCGGGTGAGAGGATGATGCCGTTGGGAGCCGCCATGTCATCGGCCAGGCGCGTGACCTTGCCGTCGGGAGCGCGGTAATAGATCGCTTCGGTTCCCTGCGGCCAAGGATCGGGTGCGCTGAAGCGAGGGTCGGTGAAATAGACTCCGCCTTGTTTATCGATCACCAGATCGTTGCACGCATTGAAGCGTTTGCCGTCGTGCTTGTCGGCCAGCACATCGATTTCTTTGGTCTTCAAATCGATGCTGACCAATCGCCCTTCCATCTGGCATGCATAAAGTTTGCCTTGGCCGGCATACATCAAGCCGTTGGCACGTCCGGACGGTTTGAGGAAAACTTCGATCGTCCCGGCCGGACCAAGCACATAGATCGTCGCCGACGGAATATCGGTGAAGTACAGCTTTCCCCCTGGAGCGGCCGCCGGCCCTTCGAGAAACTGAAAGTTGTCCTTGACCAGTTCGACCTCGCCGACCGGCCCGATCCCTTTGATCGGCTCAGCAGCGAT
>JBQCEI010000187.1:0-2692 GCA_051960375.1 Aureliella sp.
TACCGTTTCCGCTTAGTGGCAGGGCTCAAGCGTTTTTCGCAAGTCGCGGCCGCCTGCTCGATACTGATCGGACTGGGCGTCCTGGCCGGCTGGATGTTCGGCGTGGGAGTGCTCAAGAGCGTCGTGCCAGGCTGGGTTGAGATGAAGGCCAATACGGCCGTCTCCTTCATTCTGCTGGGCGTGGCGCTGTGGTTGAAGCATCCCGAGTGGCTCACGGTGCAAACGAAGCGCATCGCCAACGCTTGCGCCGCGCTGGCTGCGATCATCGGTTTGCTGACGCTCGTCGAATATGTCTCGGGCTGGAGCTTCGGCATTGATCAATTGCTGTTCAACGAGCCGGCCGGCGCGCTCTGGACGTTCAGTCCTGGCCGGATGGCGCCGACCAGCGCGCTGAACTTTCTGTTTCTCGGCGCGGCGCTGTTGTGGCTCGACTATGATTTTCGCCGCGGTGCTCATCCATCCGAACTGCTGGCCCTCTTTGCAGGACTGATCGGCTTAGCTCCGTTGATTGGTTATGCCTACAGCGTTGAGTCGCTGCTCGGGCTCAGTCGAAACACCGCGATGGCGATGCACACGGCGCTTCTGTTTTCGCTGCTCGCCTTCGGAGTGATCAGTGCGCGACCCGACCGCGGCCTGATTGCGGTGATCAACAGCCCGGCCGATGGCGGCCGCATGGCGCGGCGACTGTTGCCGGCCGTCACGGTCGTTCTGGTCGGGCTCGGCTGGCTGATTTTGTTTGGCCAGGATCTCGGCCTTTATTTGGCCGATTTTGGGTTGGCTTTGTACACGACGTTGAGTATCACCTTCTTCTCGATGCTGATCTGGTGGAATGCTCGCTATATCAATGCGACGGCCATCGAGCGCGCCGAGGCCGAGCAGCGTTATCGAGCGCTGGCCGAAGCGGCGAGCGACGCGATCATTTCAGCCAACTACGACGGAACGATCATCGGTTGGAATAAGGGTGCTCGCGAGATCTTCGGATATGTCGACGAGGAAGTGCTCGGCAAGCCGCTGACGATCCTCATGCCCGAGCGTTATCGCAACGCGCACAACGAAGGGCTGGAACGCTTCAAGGCGACCGGAGTTGCCCGGATGATCGGCCACACCGTCGAACTGCACGGGCAGCGCAAAAACGGCGACGAATTTCCGATCGAACTCTCGCTGGGCAACTGGCAAGTGCTCGGCAAGTATTTCTTCTCAGCCATCCTGCGCGATGTCACCGAGCGCAAGCGCGCCGAGCAGGAAATCGTCGAGCAGCGCAAACTCCTCGAACGCATCCTCGAAAGCGCGCTGGCCGGATACTGGGACTGGCAGGTCAAAGAGGGGACACAGTATTTCAGTCCACGATTCAAGTGGATGTTCGGCTATCGCGACGATGAACTGCCCAACGTGCCGGCTACGTGGAGAAAGATCATCCTGCCCGAGGACATGCCGCGAGCCGACGAGCTGCTTCAAAAACACTTCGAGAGCCATGGCGCGGTTCCGCTCCACATCGAACTGCGCTATCGGCACAAGAATGGCTCGATCGTGTGGGTGATCTGCGTTGGAGAAACGATCGAGTGGGACGATCATGGGCAACCGGTGCGGGTGGTCGGCTGCCACGTCGACATCACCCAGCGCAAAGAGTCCGAGGAGAAGATTCAGCAGATGATGACGGAACTTTCGCGTTCCAACGCCGAGCTCGAACAGTTCGCTTACGTCGCGTCGCACGATTTACAGGAGCCGCTGCGAGCGGTGGCTGGCTGCGTGGAGGTTCTCGAGCAGGAGTATCGCGACAAGCTCGATAGCGAAGCCCATGAGCTGATTCGTCATACGGTCGAAGGGGCGCGGCGCATGCAGACGCTGATCCGCGACCTGCTGGCCTTTTCGCGCGTCAGCTCGCGCGGCCAACCCTTCGCATCCACCGACTGCAATGCGGCGCTCGATCAAGCGCTGGTCAATCTGGAAACCACGATCCGCGAAAGCGGCACCGTAATCCACCGCGATCCCCTGCCGACCATCAAGGCCGATGCAACGCAAATCGCGCAGCTGTTCCAAAACTTGATCGGCAACGGCATCAAGTTTCATGGCGATCGCAAGCCGGAGATTCATATCGGTGCTGAGGCCATCGAAGACGGTTGGCGCTTCTGGGTGCGGGACAATGGCATCGGCATCGATCCGCAGTACTTCGACCGCATCTTTGTGATCTTCCAGCGGCTGCACACGCGCGCCGAATACCCCGGCACCGGCATCGGGCTGGCGATCTGTAAACGCATCGTCGAGCGCCACGGCGGCGTAATATCGGTAGAGTCGGAAGTCGGCAAAGGGACCACGTTCTACTTCACGATCCCGAACAGAGAGGCTGAAAAGTGATGATTGCAAACCCCATCGACATCCTGCTGGTCGAAGATAGTCCGACCGATGCGCTGCTCACCAAACGCGCGCTTGCGCATGCCAAGCTCATCAATCGGCTGCACATCGTCGACGATGGTGTCAAAGCCATGCAGTTCCTGCACAAGCAAGAACCGTACACCGACGCGCCGCGACCAAATCTGATCCTGCTCGATCTCAATCTGCCCAAGAAAAACGGCCGCGAAGTTTTGGCGGAGATCAAAGCGGATGACGAACTGAAGACCATTCCGGTCATCGTGCTTACTTCATCCAACGCCGAAGAGGATGTCATGGGAAGCTACAAGTTGCATGCGAACTCGTA
>JBQCEI010000188.1:0-4447 GCA_051960375.1 Aureliella sp.
GAAGAGAGGTTTTACCGCGGAGACGCAGAGAGCGCGGAGGCTTTTCCTCTGCGTTGTACGGCTCGTTCCCAGGCTCCGCCTGGGAACGCACTGTCTTGGAGGCTCCGCCTCCCAGGACCTGCGTTAAAGGCTGGCCTCTGCCGCAGCCCGGCGAGGCAGAGCCTCGCGAGCAGTGCGTTCCCAGGCGGAGCCTGGGAACGAGATTATTTCGAACCGGCCTGCTTGAGGTACCCGATCAATTCCTTCATCTGCTCGGGCGAAATCTGCTCCTCGAGGCCGACGGGCATCAGCGACAAGCCGGTGGTTTTGATCTGCTCGATGTCGCTGCGGGCGATCGTGTGCTGTTTGCCGCCCGCTTCGGCCAGCACGATCTGGCCGGCCGATTCTTCGCGAATGATGCCGGCCAGGACTCGGCCATCGCCCAACAGCACCGAGTAGCCAAGGAACTTCGGATCGACTTCGCGGTTGGGATCGAGAACGATGTCGAGCAATTGTTCGGGGCTCTTGTCGCCCAGTTGCTTCAGCGGCGGCCCGACGTCGTTGCCCATATCCTCCAGGCGATGGCACTGAGCGCACACGCGCCGGAAAGTCATTCGGCCGGCGGCGATCTGCTCGGGTGACAGCTGCGCCACATCGGCCAGCGCCGGGCGATAACGCTCGATCACTTGGGCGCGATCGGCCGACGCGGTGGTGAGCAGCTTTTTGAAACGCGCGGCGAGCTTGGCATTCGGCACGGCGAACAATTGTTGGCGGACATCCGGAGCGATCTCTGCCTTGGCGATTTCGCCTTGCTCGAGCGCATCGGCGATGCGTCCCAAGCCTTGCGAGTAGCCGGCGATGCGCATCAGCACTTCGCGCTTGAGCGCCGGCGTCATGCGCTTGAGCTCGGGCAGCAACACCGACAACGCTTTGTCAGGATCGTTCCACAGCATCGCTTCGGCGTAAGCGAGTTGCACCGGCTCGGGAGCAGTCGGGCTGAGAGCTTCTTCGGCCAGCGCATCGAGCTCGTCTTCCGGCAACAGTCGCAGCCAGCGCAGCGCCTCGGAGCTCTTTACTTCGGTCGGCCGATCGACGGCTGCTTGCATGGCTTGCTCAGCGGCCGATGCGAGAAACTCCTGGTAGCTGGTTTGCGATTCGTCGTCGAGCAAGCTGATAAAGACATCTGCTGCGGCGCGATTGGGCATTTGCGCTAACGCAGCGGTCCACACAGCTCGCGAAGATGCCTCAGCGGCAAGTTCGCGATTCAGTAGCTTGGCGAGCGTTTGACGAAACTCGCTGTCGCTATCCGCTTTCCCGCGCAGAGCCTGGTTCCACGCGGGCAAGACCAACTTCAACCAATCGCTCGACATGGCCGCGCCGTCGTCGGATGCGAACAGTTGCGGACTGGCGTTGCCGGCGGAGATGATGATCGTGGCCCGAGTCAGCGGCTCGGTGACCACATGCACGAGCTTGCGAAGCAGGGCGATCTTCTCATCGGTCGGTAAGCGTTCGGCGGTCATCGACAGCGCCAACTGCACGTGCGCGTCGCTCACTGCAACGCGCTCGAGCGGTTTGGCGAACGCAGCGGCTCGGTCGCTTTCGCCTACCAGGCGCACGGCATGCTCGACGACGCGCGGATGTTGGTCCTTGAGCGCGTTTTCCAGAACCTCATCGCTCAACTTGCCATAGCGATTCAGAACGTGCAGCGCCAAGAGGCGCCCTTCGGGCAATTGTCCGCGCAGGGCCGCGTTTTCCAGCGCCGGCACTGCGCTCGCGTCGCGGCGTTCGATCAAGAGCTGGCTGGCCATGCGGCGCTGCCACGTTACGGGATGATGCAAGAAAGCAGCCAGCTCAGCAGACGAGAGTACTTCGGGCACGGTCGTTTCGTTGGGCTTGGTTACCGTGGTCGCCGTCGTGGGGACCAAGCGCCAGATGCGTCCGCGATCGCGGCCGCTGGTCAGATCGAGATGCTTCTTGATGACCGGCGGGAGACTCTTGGGATGTTCGATGACTTCGCGGTACATATCGGCGATGTAGAGAGCCCCGTCGGGACCGTCCCCCAGTTGCACCGGACGAAACCAAATGTCGCTCGAGCGGAGCAGTTCGGTATCTCGGTCGATGCGCTCTCCCGACCAGAAAAGACCGTTGGGAATCAAACGCTTGCGATGCACCAGGTTGCTGCCGACATCGCACACCAAGGCCGTATCGTGCTGTCCATCGCCGAAGCCAGCTTCTCGGTCCATGATCCACGTGCCGGTGGCTCCTGTAAAATACCCGGCTGCGCGGCCGCCTCCTTCGACGACTCCGGGGACCGCGCCGCTGACGCGCAGACGCGTGCGGACGATGCGCCACGGCTCGACGGGACTCGAGCGAAACACTTCGGCTTGAGGTCCATCGACGGCGATGCTTCGTCGCAGCGGCGGCACTGGCACCGAGGCGGTGTGTTGGCTCAGCCAACCATCGATGTCGATGATCTGCTGCAGGTGATCGCTGTTGCTGGTGACGAACTTGTCGCCCCAGCGATTGAAGGCCATGCCGTGCTGGCCGCCGCCGCTAGCCGGCTGCAAATGGTGATCGAGCGGATCGAGGACGAAGTCGCGGCCGCGGAGAGTGATCTTCTTCGAGTCATCGGCGTTGTCGCCGCTGGTCAGTTCAGCGCCGGTGCTGCTGGTCGCTCCTTCGATGTAACCTTCCACGGTCCAGCGCAAACTGTTGACCAGTCCTTGCACGTTCGAGCGACCGAAGCCGGTATACCAGAGTTCGCGCTGCTCGCTGATCCCGTCGCCGTCGGTATCGCGGAGCCAGATTAAATTCGGCGGCTCGGCGACCAGCACGCCATCTTTCCAAGGCCAGATCGCAGTCGGCCAGGAAAGTCCCTCGGCGAAGGTCGTTCGCTGGTCCATCTGTCCGTCGCGATTGGTATCGACCAGGCGAGCGATGCTGCCCAAGTGTTCGGTCTCTTGTTCGCTGTAGTCTCGCATTTCGACTACGAACAGATGTCCTTGTCCGTTGAAGGCAAACGCGACCGGATCGCGGACCAGCGGTTCCGAAGCGACCAGTTCGACGCGGAAGCCCGGCAGCAGATCAAAGCTTCGCAGCTCCTGTTCCGGCGACAGCGGTTCGATCCGCGGCAACTCGGCCGAGTAATCGGGCTCCTCGCTTCGCATTTGACCGGCACCCGAGACACACGCTAAGCCGATCAAAAAAGTTTGCAGTGCGGCGCGTTTCATACGGTTCTTTCCTGAGGACGATCCGAAAGACGATTGTGGCACGGTCGGCTGGACTCTTCGGGACGACCGACATCAAGATAACAAATCCTCGCTGACTTCTGCGTCCTCCGCGTCCACTCTCTCTGCGTCTCTGCGTTAAAAAAACTATCGCGGCACAGAGATGGGAAACCGCAGCGGTTTGCCCTGCAGGCCGGCGATCAAGTTGCCGGCGGCACGCTCGGCCATAGCGTTGCGAGCCTGCACGGTCGCACTGCCGATATGCGGTAGGACGATGCAGTTGCGAAGCTCGAGCAGCGGGCTGTCGGGCGGCAAGGGCTCGGGATCGCAGACGTCGAGCCCGGCGGCAAAGATCTGGTTGTTCCGCAAAGCCTCGATGAGCGCCTGCTGATCGATGACTTCGCCGCGAGCCGTATTGACGAGCACGCTCGTGGGCTTCATCAGTCGCAGCGCATCGGCGTCGATCAAATGCCGCGTCGCGTCGCTGAGCGGCACATGCAGGCTGATGAAGTCGCTCTCGCGAAGCACTTGCTCGAGCGGCATGTGCTGGCCGCCTAAGTCGCGATCGACATCGGCTTTCGGGGCTCGCGAGGTATACAGCAGACGCATGTTCCAGCCGTGGACCAATCGCGCCGCGACCGCCTGGCCGATCCGCCCCATGCCGACGATGCCCAGCGTCTTGCCTCGCAGGTCGGCGCCGATCCAGCCCAGCGGTTCCCAGGTCTGCCAGCGACCGGCGATGACATCTTCATAGCCTTCGCGCAGACGCCGCGCCGCGGCCAGCAGCAAAGCGACCGCGATGTCGGCCGTGGCATCGGTCAGCACATCGGGCGTGTTGCCAACGGCAACGCCGCGACGGGCCGCTTCGGCGACATCGATGTTATTGAAGCCGACGGCAAAGTTGCTGACCACTTTCAGCGACGGGCCCGCTGCATCGAACACTTCGCCATCGATGCGGTCGCTCAGCAGCGAAAGAATTCCAGCGCAGCCCCTCACGCCCGCGAGCAACTCCGACCGCGTCGGCGGCAGTGGCTTGTCGTGCAGCCGCACCTGGGCAACTTGGTCGATCGCGCGGAGGCCCGCTTCGGGAATGCGCCGCGCAACGAACACGGTCGGCTTAGGTGTGCTCATGGCGAATCGACCTGTTCCTGCTTTCTTGGTGTCTTCGTGTATTTGTGGTTACAATTTTTAACCACCAAACAACAAAACCCAAATGTATCATCCGCTATCTAGAACAAATA
>JBQCEI010000189.1:0-6485 GCA_051960375.1 Aureliella sp.
CAAGCCGGTCACTCGCTTCGAACCGGGCAAGGTGTACGTGGTCGAGTTCTGGGCAACCTGGTGCGGCCCCTGCATCCAAGGAATGCCGCACCTGGCCGAGCTGCAAAAAGAGTACTCCGAGAAGAACGTGCAGATCATCGGTGTGAGTAGCGAAGATCTGGAAACGGTCAAAGAGTTTCTCGCTCGCGAAATTCCCAAACGCGACTCCGAGAAAGAAGATTCGGCCAAGACCTTCGGTCAGTTGACGAGCGCTTACTCGCTCACCTGCGATCCGGACGAATCGACCGACAAAGCCTACATGCTGGCGGCTAACCAGACGACCATCCCGAAAGCGTTTATCGTCGGCAAGGATGGCAAGATTGAATGGATCGGCCATCCCGGCGAAATGGACGATCCGCTGCGCGAAGTCGTGCAGGGGACCTGGAAACGCGATGAATTCCGCAAGGAGTTCGAGGCGATGCAACGCGCCGAGATCGCCCGCACCGAACTCAACGAAGCTCTGCAGAAACGCGACTTCGCCAAGGCGGTCGAGCTGATCGACAAGCGGATCGCCGAATCGGAGGATGCGCAAGAGAAGCTCGAGTTGCGCTTGACCAAGGTGCAAATCTCGCTGGCTCAAAAGAAGATCGACGAAGCCACCGAGCGACTGAAGGAAGCCTACGCCGCGGCCAACGAGCAGGTCGCGATGATCGACCTGATCAGCTGGCACATCTACGAGCAATCCGAACAGCGGCAGGTCGATATGAAGCCGCTGCTGGAGGTCGCGTATGCCGAAGCCGAAAAGGCGCTGCCGACCGCCAAAGGCCAGTCGCGTGGCAGCTTGCTCGATACCACCGGCCACTTGGCCTACAAACTCGGCGACATCGACAAGGCGATCAAGTTGGTTCTCGAGGCCACCGAATCCGCCACCGGCGAAAACAAAGAATTTTCCAGGCAGTTTTTGGCTGAACTGCTCAAGGAAAAAGAGGCCAAGGATAAGTCGGACAAGTAGAACGTCATAGCTTCGCGTGCTTCGTTCCCAGGCTCCGGCCTGGGAACGCAATGTCTTGGAGGCTCTGCCTCCTTGGGAACCCACCGAACAGGCGAGCCTTTTTGCCGGGTGCTGAGAGGCGGAGCCTCGCGAGCAGTGCGTTCCCAGGCAGAGCCTGGGAACGAGTTGTTACAGCACGAACTCTTCTTCCTGATCGCTGCTGGGCCGCGAAAGCTGCCCGGCGTCTTCGAGCGAGCGGACGATATCGACCACCTTCTGCTGGACCGCTTCGACTTCGCTGAGCCGCACCTTGCCGAGGAATTCCATTTCTTCGCGGAGCATGTCGGCGGCCCGCTGCGACATGTTGCGCATGATCTTTTCCTGGAGCGCCTGGCTGGCCCCTTTGAGCGCCATGGCCCACTGGCTCGTCTCGACGTTCTTGAGAACGGCCTGGATGTCCTTGTCGGAAAGTTTGCCGACGTCTTCGAAGACGAACATCAAGCGGCGAATTTCGTCGACCAGTTCGGGCTTGTCGCGCGAGAGCCCGTCGAGGATGGCGCGTTCGGTCGCTCGGTCTGAGACGTTGAGCATTTCGGCGACGGCCGGGACACCGCCCGCTTTCTGGAACGACTGGCTCATGAACTTGCTCATGCGAGTCGACAGGGCCGCCTCGACTTCATCGATCGCTTCGGGGCTGGTCTGCCCCATTTCGGCGATGCGCTGGATGACCGCCAACTGACGGGCCGCGGGCAGGCCATTCAGAATGCCTGCCGCTAAAGAGGACGGGACGTGGCTGAGCACCCTGGCGATCGTCTGCGGATGCTCGTCGATGAGAAACGAGAGGACGTTCTGCGGATCGGCTTTGTGCAGAAAACCGAACGGCAACGCCTCGAGCGTTTGCTGCAGCAGCGAAAGCATGTCGCCGGCGTCTTTGCCGAGCGCTTTTTTGACGAGGCTCTTGGCGCGGTCCAGGCCGCCGCTGTGCGGAACCAGGGCGCTGGGGCGACTCTGCAGAAACTCGGCGATGACCCGTTCTTGATCACGACCCGAGATCGTTTCCAGCTGCGCGATGGCGATCGAAACCGTTTCGGCATAGCCGCGCGGCAGCTTGCCAAGCAGCAGCGCAGCGTCATCCTCTTCGAGGCTCATCAGCAGGATCGCCGCTTTGCGGACCCCTTCGCTGAGCAATCCCGAACTGACAGCCGGGGCGGACATCGTGTCATTCATGCCTGGAAACCAACCTGTGATAGACGCCCGATTGCTCGTCCTGAGTCGATTTACCGCCCGCGATGCCGAGAGCCGGCGCGCTCCCCCCATCTGCTTCGCGGCAAAAGCCCTTTTCTACGTCCGTGTAAGTTCGGCCGGAGGTTTCGGGCGAGCCCAACGAAACTTCGCTAGCTAGCATTTGCGGCATTGTGGCCGAAAGGGTCGAGCCGGCGAACGTTTTGGACGACATCGCGGCGGATCATTTCAAGAGACACTCTCGGCTCGACCGATACAACCGTCAGAGGATTGGCATCTCGACCCAGCGCGGCACCCGCGCGGCGTTATGACAGAATAGGCACGTTAGACATTTGGCGGGAAACGGAAAAGGGATCACCATGTCCGAAGCGAAGCGCTGCGATTGGCAGTTGGCCTGCACTGGTTTGCTCCTTGTCAGCGGCTTGGTCAGTTCCATGGGCTGCCAGGTATCGATAGCCGGACAGACGCTGCCCAGTCCGTACTATCTGACCGACGACGTTCAGTACTTCCCGGCCGGGCCGGAGAACAAGCTGTCCAACGAGACCGCCGCGCTGAAGCGTGCCCAGGCCGAAGCCGCCCGCACTCGCTAATCTTCATCGGCAGCGAAAAAGGTTGGTGGCCCAACTGTGGGACGGCAGACCTCTGCCGTCAGCACCCCGGCAAGCCGGCCGACTTTGCCCGTCCAGCTCTTCTGTCTTTGTCTTCTTCTTCAGCCGCTTCGCGGCCTTTGACAGATAGAGGTGAAGGCCAACCGGCTTGGCAGGTTCTGCACATCAAGGGCCTGATGTGCTACGGTTCGGCTGGCCGGTTGTATCGCAGCCGAAAATTCAATCGGCCGTGCGATGCAAGGCTGCGAGAAAGCTTGGTGCCCCAACGTGGGACGGCAGTCCTCTGCCGTCAGCACCCGGCAAGGCGGCCGACTTTGCCCGTCCAGCTCTTCTGTCTTTGTCTTCTTCTTCAGCCGCTTCGCGGCCTTTGACAGATAGAGGAGAAGGCCGACCGGCTTGGCAGGTTCTGCACATCAAGCGCCTGATGTGCTACGGTTCGGCTGGCCGGTTGTATCGCAGCCGAAAACTCAATCGGCCGTGCGATGTGCTGCAAAAGGCCTGATGTGCCACCGTTCAGCTGGACGATGCCTCTAGCTGAGAATGGCCTCGATCGGTCGCCCCTTGCTGATCGTGAGCGGTCTGCCGAAGCGATCGTGAAGTTCAGTATCGGGGCTGTAACCCAAGCAGTGGTAGATCGTGGCCGTCAAATCCTGCGGCTCGACTCGGCCCTCGATCGGGTATCCGCCTTGGCGGTCGGACTGTCCGTAGACCGCTCCACCTTGAACTCCGCCGCCGCTCAGGGCGACCGAGAACACATGACCCCAATGATCGCGACCCCCCGCTGCGTTGTGTTTGGGCGAACGACCGAACTCGCCCATCCAGACTACCAGCGTTTCTTCCAACATGCCGCGCTGCTGCAAATCTTCCAGCAGTGCGGAATACGCCAAGTCCATCGGCGGCATCAACACCGTTTTCAACCGCTCGGTATTCTTGGCGTGATTGTCCCAGGCTGGAGCCACGTTGCTATCGGTCGCCCATCGCGTCCAGTTGACTTGCACCAGCGATACGCCTGCCTCGACGAGCCGTCGGGCCAGCAGGACGCTTTGTCCGAACCGATTGCGTCCGTAGCGCTCGCGGGTCGCGTCGGTCTCGCGGTCGAGGGCAAAGGCCTCGCGGGCTCGATCGGTCTGCAGCAGTTCGATCGCTTTGCTTTGTAGGCCGGACCATCGCGACTGGGCGGCGCTCGCATTCATGGCTCGCTGGCCCGTGTTCATTTGTTCGAGCAGTTCGCGGCGCTGGGCCAGACGCTGGACGGTGACATCGGCCTGCAGGGCAATGTCTGCGACCTTGTAGTCCGGTTGGCTCGGATCGCAGGTTACGAGCCACGGATCGGCGGCGTCGCCCAACCAGCCCGCATCTTGTCCCGGCCAGACGATGTGTCCGGTATTCCAGATCTCTTCGGGCACGCGGACCGCGCCGGGCAGGCTGCCGCGATCGCCGCGGAGGTGCCGCGCCACGGCGGCCAGGCACGGCCAATCGTTCGGCGCGCCGGGGGTCGCATTCTCTTGATTCTTGGGCGCGTGCGGATAACCGGTCAGCATCCAGTAGCCGCTCGAAGAGTGAGCGTTGTCGTCGGTAGCCATCGCACGCAGGACCGCGATGCGATCGGTCAAGCGGGCGGTCCGGGGCATCAGCTCGCCGACATGCAGGCCGGGCGTCGCCGTGCGGATCGACCCGAGCTCGCCGCGAATCTCAGCCGGAGCCGAAGGCTTCGGATCCCAGGTCTCATGCTGAGGCGGACCGCCCAGCATGAACAGCACGATGCACGCCCGCGCTTTGCCGAACGAGCTGGGACTGAGCTGAGGAAGAGGCTGGGCAGAAGCCCGGCCGCGCAATTGAGGCATGCCAAGTCCGAACGCAGTGAGGCCGCCGATGCGCAGCCACTCGCGGCGGCGGATGCCGTCACACAGACGCGCCCCCGAATCGCGAAACGATAACATGGCTGGTAGTCCGGTTTGCAGAAGAAAGCAGGCGGGAAGCAAGGCGGGAGGTGCGCCTACAGGATAGCAGTGCAATCGGCGCGCAAGCAAGCAGAGGTGGTTTTAGGAGGAGACACGGACGCGCGGAGGCGCGGAGCCGCTTCAGTGCTGCGTGGCGCAAAAAAACAGCCGCGGGCTGGGGCCCGCGGCTGTTGATGCGCGTCATTGATGCGAGCCGGAGCTCAAGCGTTACCGGGAACTCGACGCGCCGCCGGCGCCGGCTGGGCCGGCAGCGGCATCGCTGCTGGGGGAAGCACCCGCCTTATCGGCCGCCTCGCGCTCGTCGGCCAGCGTGAAGGCGCGATACCAGAACGCATCGTCGAATTCGTTGCTGATCTCGACGCGGCCGTCTCCCATGAGCAACATCATTTCACCGTTGTCGCTCAGCGGATCCTCTTTGTTGTCGCTGAGTACGAGCTCATCATTGCCGCGGATATCGACGACGGTCGACCAGCCTTTGAATCCGGGGTAATCGGGCCACTCTTTCATCACCATGGTGATCGGGTGTGGGAACTGAGTCGTGATCTTTTGCATGACCAGCACGGCACCGCGGCGATACGGGGGCGGGTTGTCCTTAGGCTTGCCCTCTTTGGTCGTGAACGCATACATCGGCACATAGGCGCCTTTCTGCGTGTCGAGTTTGACCAGCACCGCTTCAGGCTCGGCGTCGGGCGCACCGATCTTGCTCTTGAAGCGTCCGACATACACGTCCTCGGTACCGCGGACGTAGATAGCGTTGCTGGCTTCGCTCCAAGGCGTATAGCGCTTCGTGCGGTTGAAGACCTTCGGAGGCGTGCCGGGGCGCGCCTTTTCGTTGTCCTGGCGAACTTTGTCCGCCTTGGGGTCTTCCACTTGACGCAGCTTGGCCACGCGTGCGAACACGTCGTCCTTCATGTCGCTGGAGCGCGGCGCCTGGAAGCGATCGCTCGGGTAGTTCGGGTCTTCCATCATCACGCGGATGCGGTACTTAAACGTCTTGCGGACATCTTTCTCGCTGAGCTGATCGTAGAAGCGGACCATTTTGTACGGAGCTGGCTTGGCCATGGCTCCCATGCCGTAGCCCATTCCATAACCCGAGCCGCCGCCGCTCATGCCGCCGTACATATCCGCGCCCGCGCCATAGGCGCCGCTTTCCGCGCCGCCGTAGCCAGGCATGCTGCCGCCCGCTCCATAGCTGCTTCCGCCGCCGTAGCCAGGCATGCTGCCACCACCACTCGTCATGCCACCCATGGCGCTGTCCGTGCCATAGAGGCTGGCGCTGTCCATGCCCGAACCATAGCCCATCGCCCCGCCGACGGGAGCCCGTTCACCGGGCAATTGGCCTTCGATGGTTTGCTGAGCAGGATTCGGCACTTCGGCAGGCATCTGCTGCATCTGAGCCATGCCTGCATCCCACGCCCAGTCGATGTCCGGGTGCTTGACGAACGGTCGGTAGTCATGGATCAGGATCGGCGGAATGGGCATTGTCAGCGCCGGGTCGGCAGCACTGGGGTCGATGACATCCGGAATCTGTTGCGGATACTTGGGCAGCCAGTTCTTCATCATGGCCAGCTGCTTGGAGGCATCGGTGACAGCTTGCCAATCTTCCTCGTTGATCTTTTGATTCGGCTGGCCGATCTCGACGCGTTGGACCTCGAAGGAGAGGTAGATCGGCATGTCGCGCGGCAGCATGTAGCTGGCGCTCTC
>JBQCEI010000190.1:0-8030 GCA_051960375.1 Aureliella sp.
AATGAAAGGGCTCGGAGGCGAGGCAGTCCAACAGCTGCGTCTGGCTGAGGTGCTCAATCATCCGGGACTGCGGCAGCTCTATGTCGATCGCATCTTAACCAAGGAAGACCTCGAGAGAGCCCGCGAGCGGCAAACGAACCAGGCGATTCGCGCCGCCATAGGGGCACAT
Organism: Aureliella sp.; assembly: GCA_051960375.1. Classification (GTDB taxonomy): domain Bacteria; phylum Planctomycetota; class Planctomycetia; order Pirellulales; family Pirellulaceae; genus Aureliella. The sequence continues at coordinate 170 of JBQCEI010000190.1, forward strand.
CCGGAATTGCTAAGTTCTATAATGAGGAACGCGTTTGGTGATGTTGGTGCTATTGGTGAGCGGTAATTGTCTTAGTCCCGATAGGGACGGCAGCCCCATGCCGGCGGCGCGAGCCGCCGGTAGAGCCGCCTTATCGGTCATTGAGTCCCGAAGGGACGACAGCCATGCTGGCCAAGGCTTTTTTGGGCGTCTGCCTCTGTCGTCCCTTCGGGACTTACTCTCGCAGCGGTGATGGAAACCGGCGGCTCGCGCCGCCGGCATGGGGCTATCGTCCCTGACGGGACTTCAAACCACTTACCGTAAAAACCAGGCGATCCGGGCCCGCCGCTGGGCTGGGCTAAGGGATTACGGACCTTTGGTCCTCAAGTATTCGTCCAGAATACCGTCAACTTCAAACCCGCCGACATTCAAAAACGAACCGCTAACTTGAGTACTCCTGTGACTGACACGCTTGATGCTCGCCTGAATCTGGCTCGCCGTTTGAACTCCGATGTCCTGGGGCCGCTCAAGCTGGTCTTTGTCGACAAAGATGAGATCATCGATCTGCTCGGAGTTTGTCTGGTTGCGGGAGAGAATCTTTTTATCCTTGGCCCGCCGGGAACCGCCAAGAGCGCCATCGTGCACGCCCTCGCCCGGCGCATCGAAGGCGAGACGTTCGATTATTTGCTTACTCGCTTTACAGAGCCGAACGAATTGTTCGGGCCGTTCGACATTCGGCGGCTGCGCGACGGGGATCTCGTCACCAACACCGAAGGGATGTTGCCGGAAGCGTCGCTCGTCTTTTTGGACGAACTGCTCAATGCCAATAGCGCGATTCTCAATTCGTTGCTGATGGTGCTGAACGAGCGCGTTTTCCGGCGCGGACGCGAAACGCGAGCTTTGCCGCTACTGATGGTGATTGGCGCGAGCAACCGTCTGCCGGAGGACGACACGCTGGGCGCTCTGTTTGACCGCTTTCTGCTGCGCGTTCGCAGCGACAACGTCGACGACGAGCATTTGAGCGAAGTTTTGCAGGCTGGTTGGAAGCTCGATGCGGATCGCGAAAGTAAACCGTCGCTAACGATGAGCGTTGATAACCTGCGGCTGGTTCAGACAGTGCTTTCAGAGATCGATTTAAGTGGTGTGCGAAGCGAGTATGTGGAACTGGTCCGCCGACTGCGACGGGCTGGCATCCCGATTTCCGATCGTCGCGCCGTGAAGTTGCAGCGGTTGATTGCGGCCAGCAGCGCCCTCTGCGGACGCATTCAGGCCAACACCACCGACCTGTGGGTGCTGCGATACATCTGGGATACGGAGGAGCAGCGGGAAATCATCGCCGCGATGGTCCAAGAGGTGATCGCGGCATCCGAAAAAGAGAATCTTCAAACGGCTCACCCGAGGGCGCAAGGCGATGTGCCGACGGCGGAGGAATTAGCGCGGCAGCTCGAGCGAATTAGAGCGAGTCTCACCGATGAGCCGTCCTCGGCGGAGAAGCTGTCGACGCTCCGCGATCACATCAGTCTGCTGGCCGGTCGCAGCGCTTGGATAGCCGATTCGCAGCAACGCGCCTATTTGGATCAGCAGGTACAGGAACTGTGGAGCCTCGCGAAAGAACCGACATGACGAGAGAACCGACATGACTTGGGCCGTACTATTAAACGCCAAGGATGCGGCGGCCGTTGGCCATTTGCGAACTGTGCCCGGCATCGAAGGCTGCCATGTCGGAGATCAGTTGTGGCTTCGCGGGTTGGAACTGAGCGATCAGCTGCGCGAGCGGCTGAAGCGGTTGCCGGCGACCGGGCGATATGTCGTTGGTAGCGACAATGCGTTAACGGCCGAAGGGGAGCTCGTTCCGCAAGGCTACTTGCCGTCTGGACCGTGGCTCAAGCTGGTCGATCTCATCGGTATCGCTCTCGCTTCAGCGGTGATCGACGTAGAGCAAACTCCTCGACGGCCAACGGTGAAATTGCAGCTCGTCCGCGACCCGATCTTTCGCGATCCCGACATTTTGATTTGCTCGCTGAGCGATTGGCTGCGCTACGCAGAGTCGGCCCCGCAGATTCGACTCGATGCATGGGCTTTCGCGGTGAGCGAAACGCATGAAGTGATCGTCCGCGGCATGCCGCTGCCACCGCTGCCGGGCGAGCGCTGGGCCCATCATGACGGCATTCTGGTTCCCGCCGGCTGGACCTGGTCGCCACCTTTGAGTGCCTCGAGTTTGCGGCGGCACTTGGGCGTCTCAAGCGGCGACCTGGTACGCATCTCCGGCGAGACGCAGCTCCACTGCGAAATCATCGCCAGCGAGTTTTTCGTGAAAGCATCGCGATCAGCAGTTCGCCTCACCGCGCAAGGAATCACGTCGTGACGGATTTGCTCGCGTTTGACGACATGCAGTACTTTCTGCCGCCTGACGATTGGTTCTGGGAGTGGCGAGACTCGCGTCGCACGGCTTGTTGGGTCGATGGAGTCACGATTGCATTCAGCGAGGAGTTGGACAGCATTCTAGAGGCTCTTGCACCCCAAGGTTTGCCGCCGCTGGCTCCCGTGTTGCTTTTGCTCGCTGCTTGTCGCGACAACTGGACGGAAGCGTCACAGCGAAGCTGGCAACTGATGCAGTCTCTGGCCTACTTGGAGGGAACCGTCGACGACCTGGCCGCCATGGGGCAACTCAACGCCGAGTTGCATCGCATTCATGGTTTGCCCAGCGATCTGCGACGTTCACCTCATGCCCGAAGCGAGATGGCGGCGATTGCGTTCGAAGGGGAACTGCACCGAACCGACTCGGCCGCGGCGGGGCACATGCTGGAATCATGGCGGCGATGGCGTGAAGACGGGAGCGACTATCCTTCGCGTACGGGCACTCTCGGCGAATTGCGCCGCGACGTCTACACCCTGCTATCGGGCATCTCCAGGATCACCGAATCGGCGCTTCGCAGTCGGGTTTCTACGGGATTAGAAGTCCTCCCGCAGCCTGCCGACGTCGAGCCGCTGGAACCGCAGCCCGCTCGATCGTTGCTCGCGGAGTTGGGCGATAGCCCGGAACTGTGCGGGCTGGCCGCGATCGCGCGTCACTTGCAGAGTCTGGTGACGCTGCCTCGACCTGTCGCCGATCCTGGCGAAGTACAGGAAGGTGGCATCTCGGACATCGTCAATCGCGGCCGGATGGATCGGTTGCTGCTGTCGGAATTAGCACAGGACGAAATGGTGCTCGTTACGCGAGTGGCGATGAACGAGGCGCTCTACTATCGGCACGAATCACCTCCCGCGCCGCCAGCGTATTGCCGGAAGATTTTGCTCGATAGCGGTGTGCGCACTTGGGGTGTGCCGCGCGTTTTCATCACGGCGGTTGGCTTAGCGTTCGCGACGTCGGCCAGTCGGCCCATCGATACGGCTGTCTTCCGCGCGACCGGCGCGTCGCTGGATGAAGTCGATTTCACTTCAGCTAAAGGAGTCGCGGCGCATCTGGCCGTTTTAGAAACCGCTGCCCATCCCGGCGCGGCACTCGCCGAATTCCGCTGCCGCTTGGATGGCGAATCGAGCGGCGCTACCGAAGGGATCGTGATCACTACCGAGGATGGTTACGACGATCCTGATTTTCACGAGAAGCTTCGAGAGAGCGCGGGCGTCAATCTGTTTATCGCCACAGTCTCGCGCCAAGGTCGCTTTCGGCTCCTGCGCCACTCGCGGCAAGGAGTCAAACCACTGCGCGAGGCGACTCTTGATTTAGAGCGCTTGCTGGCAACGAAGCCCAAACGCCCCAAGCTTCTCGAAGCGTCTGCCGATGAGCCGGCGATTTTTCGAGTCGATCGGTTTCCGCTGTTGCTGCACGTGCCACTTGAGGTTGATCGCACCTGGTATTGTGAAGGTGTCGGCGCACTGACCTATACGCGCGATGGCCGTTTGCTGCTTTGGGAGCAGCGAGGACGAGGTGGACGCCAGCTTGCCGAAGGGCTGCCTAAAGGATTTCTCTTCGCGTGCGAAAGCTCAGCTCGAAATGGCAGAGTCCTTGCCGTCGTCGGTAAGCGCAGCGCGAAAGGTTTGTATGCATTGACGATTGACCTGCGGCAGCCACTTGTGTCGTCGGTCCCTTTACAGTTGTCATTCACGCCCACGATGCCAGTCACCATCCAGAGTGGAATGATCTGGCTGCGAGCGGACGGCAATTCCCACGCATTCGATCCGGATACCGGAGAGATCGTTTCAAGCTATACGGTCGAACGCGAGTATGGGCGCACTTGGTTAGGTAACACTCCGCAACACGAAAAAGCTTCTTCCTTTGGGATGTATTTTCCTGGGTCAACATCCGAGAACCTGCTCGCATCTTTCCACTCGCAACCCCTCGGCAAAACCATCGCCATTGATCTCGATGGAAATGTAGTTCAAGAGGACGCCAAAACGACCCGCGTCTCGCATCGGCTGAACCGGCCTCTGCAATTTGAAGGTTTGTCGAGGGATTGCCGGCGGTTCCTGCTTTCGAACGCACCACCGTACAGAAGTCAGTGGAAAACGGTTGTGGTCGAGGTTGAAACAGGCGCAGCAAAGCTGGTCTCAGGCGATCTCGGTCTCGCGCTCGAGCCTGCTGTGTCGCAATACGTTCGGCCTCGCGTTTTGCGAAATCGCTTTAATGGGATCGGCCTCGGTGACTCGGGACAGTTATGCCTGGTTGGTCGAGGAGGCGCGATCTGGCCGATGGAGTTGGATTCGACGTCGCAAAGAAATTTGCGGCTTGCGAAGCAACCCAACCGACACGCTAGCTGCCATACGATTGCGTTCGAGGCGATCCAGCACCATGCCCGTGGTTACAGTTTGCATGTGGCCCGCTTTCCAAGCGGTACGCTGGCGTGGCTCGACGGCCGCGGGCTACTCCATCTGCGCACTGACGATCGCGACATTCCAGAAATCAGCTTGGTCCTATGCGAAGGTCCTTCCGGAGGCTGGCTAAGCGATGGACGCGTGTGGGGCGACGCAGCCTTTCATGGTCAGAGCAGTTCACTCGCAGTTTCGGAGATGTACGAGCAAGTTTTGTCTCCGATCCTGGAGAGTATGCGTTGAGGTTTTAGGCTTAAGTATTGCGACCTGTAAGGTCGCCTATGTCAGCCCAGGGCAAGGCGGCTTTAGCCGACGCAGCCCTGGGTAAGTCATGTGCAGTACGATCCGGCCCTGACAGGGCCGCTCATTGGAAGTCGCCCCTTTTAGTGAGGAGCCACGCGGTATTGTGCGCGAAAAGAATGAGCGGCACCTTTCAGGGCCGACATACTGACCGTCCCGTTTACCCAGGGCTGCGTCGACCTGCGGCCTCCTTGCCCTGGGCTGACATAGGCGACCTTACAGGTCGCAATTCCACTACACTAAAACTCGATGAAGAACCAGATTCCATGAGTTCACTCCATATTCCCATTCAACTGCGCCCTCGATCCGGCACGCCGCATGCGGCGCATGCTTGGCTGGTTCAAGGCGGCACAGCAGACGATTGGTTCGCAGAAGTGGCGCAGTGGAATGTCATCATCGAAGACTTTCGATTCTTTGCGTTGCCTGTCGGGCTCTTCGTGATTCCACCCGGGGCGATCGCGCCGAAAGTGTCACCTCGTACTCGGCCTTATTGCCAAGTCCATGAGCATGTTTTTATTCCAATCGATGCTGACATCAACCCGCACGTCACTTCGGAAGATTTTCAATGGCTCTTCTCTCCAGGATCGATCTACGTTTGGCATCCGCGCGCCGGTGTGTTGTCTGTTAAGAAAGAAGCGGAGCTTGGAATCGGAGACTTGCTTGCGCCTGTGGAGCGCCGCGCTGCAAACTGGAGTTTGGCAATTCAAGGAGTGAGCTTTAATCGACGAGTCATGTCCTTAACGCCCCTGCAACCGCTATCGACGCAGGAGCTGTGGGAAGACGCGCAGGACGACATCGGCACGCGGCCAATCAAGCTGGACGAACTTCCTCCGACTCCGACCGAGCCCTCGATGAAGCTGCTACCGCAACTGGGCGCCGCAGCGTTCGCGCAGTTGGCCATGGGCCTTTTATGGTTGATGAAGCACAGACCGAATGCCGCGCGCGTTTCGCCCCAAGGGCGCACCGGGAAAGCCATCGGCAAAGCGGCTTCCCCTGCCATGCCAAGTTGGGGAAGCGGCATCACCAGCTGGGCTCGTCAGCAGGTCGCAAATTGGACGGCCGGGTTGGAAGAAGCAAGGAATCGCGAGATCTCCCGTCTCTTGAATTTGCTCGATTCCGATCCCGACGCCGGACTGCGTTTCGCCCCGCCACTTTCAGGTGAGGCAGGCCGCGGCGTGGCAGCGCCGAGTTCCCGCTTAAGTGAGCACAACGTGGATTTCAGTCTTTCCGGCGGGCGGGGCGCTGTGGATGGCTGGAATCTGTCCGAGCGGTATCGTCAGCAACTCCTGAGCAAGTATCGCTCGCTTGCCAATCGCGAAATCGCCTTGGGCCGGCATCGGCGAGCGGCTTACATTTTTGCGCAGCTGCTGGGCGATTTTGCAAGCGCCGCACGAACACTGGCCGACGGCGGATTCTACCGCGAGGCGGCTGTTATTTACGAAGAGAAACTTCATCAAGACCTTGAAGCCGCGCGTTGCTTGGAAAATGGTCGCCTATGGTCCGAAGCACTGGCGCTCTATGAGAAGCTCGGCCGAGATGAAGAGATGGGCGATCTCTATGAAAAGCTAGAACGTCACGACGAAGCGACCGCTGCGTACCGACGGCATGTCGAGCGTTGCCTCAAATCAGACGATAGGTTGTCCGCCGCGCGGGTGTTACAGGCCAAGCTGTCGGAACCCTCTGAGGCGATCGAAGTTCTGTTCGGCTCATGGCCCCGTTCGGACCAAACGATTCGTTGTCTGGATGCTGGCTTCAAGCTGCTTGGTCGTATGGGCCAACATGACGAAGCACGGCAGAAGATTCGTTGGCTGGGGGGAACGACTTTCGGCGATCTGGCGCGGGGCTCGAAGCTGGCAACCTGCTTGGCCTCGCTGGTTGCCGACTATCCCGACCGAGACGTTCAACATGTTGCCGCCGATCAAACGCGTTTGCTGGCTGCTGAGTACCTCGAGTATGGCGAGGTTGAAGAACTGACTGCTGCCTTGCGAAAGCTCGTTCCAGAGGACCGACTGCTTTTACGCGATACGCAACGTTTCAGTCGCAAGCCATCGCGTGTGCCTGTTACGCCGCCGCGCGCCGCTAGAGGAGAATCGCCGAGACTACTTCGGCAGATCGCGCTGCCGCCGGGCGAATGGCATCGCCTCGTCGCCTGTGGCCGCGCCTTTTACGCGGCTGGATGGAAAGACAATGGCGAGGTGGCATTCGTTCGTGGTACGTCGGAGGGAATCGTCCAACCGCTATCAGGCACGCCTTGGCGATGGAAGGAACCCATCGGCTTATTGCTTGCTGCTGATGAGCGATTTGGATCGGTTGTCCTTCATTCGCAGTTCGAAGCTCCCTTTGCACCGCCGTGTTTCCTGCCGGCTTGCGACGATCTACCTCCGATCAGCGTCGGTGGACATCCCTTCCTAGATGATCAGACTTTCGCTTGCGGCTATTCCGATGGCGGAACGATTGACGCACTCAGCTGCGAAACGGGGCAAGGCGATATTCGCTGGTCGATGCATTCAGCATCGTCACTGTCGCTCATGAAAACGTTGTCGATCGAGCCTCAAAAGGGGCTGGTTAAGAGCGTTTTTACGCCGCCAGCCCTCTTTCAGCACGATTCACTGTACTTGGCTTGTGGTAGTGACGTGTGCGTTTTTCAGGCGAGCGATGGGCAGCGCCGGGTTATCGAACTGCCTCACGGAATTCGTTCACTCACTGGATCGAGGCGATTGACCCGCAAGCGACTCATTGCTTCCTTCGAAGAGGGAGGAATGATCGTCTGGGA
>JBQCEI010000191.1:0-2173 GCA_051960375.1 Aureliella sp.
ACATTTTGCGGAACGATGGTCGTGGCGATTTTCTTGGCGGCGCTCTGGTTCTGACAAGTTCGACTCTTGCAGGGAAACTATGGGTGAGTTTACGATGAACCGTGGTGATGCGAGTTCTTCATTCGCCAGAAGCGGACGGGCTCGCACAAGGATGAGTCATTGGATTTGCGCTGGTACGCATTCCTCCTTCAGCAGCAGTGCCACACTGCTGCTGACACCGACAGCCACTTATTCGAGCCTTTTTTGTACGAGAGACACGCGGCCATGATCCACTACAGTTGTGATCGCTGCAAACGCCCGATCGAAGGGCGCGACGCTGTTCGATACGTTGTCAAAATGGAGATCGAAGCAACGATCGATTGCGATGAGTGCAACGGAGATCTCGAACAAGACTCGCTGTTAGAGATGGACGAGTTGCTCGACCAGATGGAAGACGAAGTGTTCGATCAAGATGGCGCGCCGCTGTACGAGCGCAAGCGCTACGATCTCTGCCCCGAGTGCTACCGCCAGTTCGTCAAGAATCCGCTGGCCCGCGAAAAACTGGTGCCGTTCGGCTTCAGCCAGAACTAAGCGCTCTCTCTCTTTTCAACGCAGAGACGCAGAGATTTTCTCTGCGTCGTTCGCGGCCCCAAACGCTTCAGCCCTCGTTTTCAGCGCTCTCGGCGTTGGATTCCTGGTGGGCCTTTTTCTTCTTTTTCTTGTCGTTTTCCAGCACGCGGTGTTCGACGTACTGGATCGGCCAGAGCACCAGCAGCGTGATGGTCACCGCCACAGCGACCAGAGCGTACTGCCCCAGCCCGGCACCGGCCCCTAACGCAGCGGCCATCCAGAGACTGGCTGCAGTCGTCAGGCCATGAATGTTGCCGCGCTGCTCGAGGATTACGCCCGCGGCCAGAAAGCCGACGCCGCCGACCAAGCCGCCGACGACGCGCAGCGGATCGAGCGTCACGCCCTCGGTTTCTCCGAGCTCGATCGCTACGGTCGAGGACATCACCAGATAGGTCGCAGCTCCCAGGGCGACGAGAATATGCGTGCGCAGTCCCGCGGCTTTGTCACGCATCTGCCGCTCCAGCCCGATGACCGCTCCGGCGACCACCGCTGCACACATTCGCAGAATGATTTCGGTGAGCGTCATGGCTGCTGAGGCCTCTTGGAGTTAAGCACGCAGTTACATCGCCCCGGAGGGGCCGACGTCAGTAGCCCGGGGCGGAAGCCGGCGGAAGCCCCGGGGAGCGGACGATGCGCATGGACATTCCGCCCCGGCGGGGCCGGCGTAGCTAGTGCAGCGAAGATTCGCCGGCCCCTCCGGGGCGTACGTTTCCCGCGCTATGCTCTCCCCCGGGGCTTCCGCCCCGGGCTACTGACGTCGGCCCCTCCGGGGCGATCTTGAAGAACGCACTACGACCGCAACGGCCAGGCTTTGCCTAGTGTCGTTTGCTGGATCGCGCTCAGCTCTTTGATGCCTGCCTTAGCCAGCTTCAGCATAGCGGCCAGATCGTCGTCGTCGAAAGTGGCTTCCTCGCCGGTTCCTTGCAGCTCGATGAAGCGGCCGCTGCCGGTCATGACGACGTTCATGTCGACCTCGGCGTCGACGTCCTGTTCGTAGTTCAGGTCGAGCACCGGCTTGCCGCCGACGACGCCGACGCTGATCGCGGCGACGCTATCGGTGATTGGGTGCACGAGCGACTTGGAGCCGCCGAACTCGCCGTGCAGTGCATCGACCAAGGCGATGAAGCCGCCGGTGATGCTGGCGGTGCGCGTGCCGCCGTCGGCTTGCAAAACGTCGCAGTCGACGGTGACCATTCGCTCGCCGAGTTTATCCAGATCGACGATGGCCCGCAGGCTGCGGCCGATCAAGCGCTGGATCTCGGTGGTTCGGCCATCGATCTTGCCGGCGCGCTCGCGAGGTTTGCGCTCCTGCGTGCTGTGGGGCAGCATGTTGTATTCGGCCGTCACCCAGCCGCGTCCCTTGCCGATCATCCACGGCGGCACTCGGTTCTCGATGCTGGCGGTGCACAGCACGATCGTTTCGCCGCACTGATACAGCACGCTGCCGGGGCTGGTCTTGGTGAACTTGCGGCGGATTTTAACCGGTCGGATGCTGGCTGCCACTGGTGATGTCCTGAGTGAAGTTTTTTACCGCGGAGGGCGCAGAGAGCGCGGAGATTTCCTC
>JBQCEI010000192.1:0-8008 GCA_051960375.1 Aureliella sp.
CTCGCTGCTGACTTCGATCTTGCCGCCAAGCATTTGCGCCAGCCGCTGACTGATTGCCAGCCCCAAGCCACTGCCTCCGTAGCGGCGAACGATCGAGGTATCGCCTTGTTCGAAAGGGCGGAACAGCTTGGCTTGCAACTCGGGACTGATGCCGATTCCCGTATCGGTCACGTCGAAGCGGAGCATCTGCTCTTCCGGCTCGAATGACAACCGCAAGCAGATCGTTCCTTCGTGCGTAAACTTGATCGCATTGCCGACCAGGTTGATGAGAATCTGCCGGACGCGAATCGGATCGTTCTCAATGACGTCGGGGATCAGTCCGACGAACTCGACTTTCAGCTCGAGATTCGATTCGACGGCTCGCACGTGCATGAGCGAGCACACGTCCTCGACCAGCTTGCTGGGGCTGAACCGCAGGAGATCGATTTCGATCTTGCCCGCTTCGATCTTCGACAGATCGAGAATGTCATTGATCAGTTCGAGCAGAAACTGTCCGTTGCGGCGGATCGTTTCGACCTTCTCGCGTTCCTCTTCGTCGGCCGCTTGCAACAGATCGGCAAAACCGAGGATAGCGGTCATCGGCGTGCGAATCTCGTGGCTCATGTTGGCCAGGAAATCGCTCTTGGCCTGATTGGCCGCTTCGGCTTGTCGACGGGCTTCCTCCAGTTCGGCTTCGATGCGGATGCGATCCGAGATGTCGGTATCGGTGCCGAACCAGCGCACCACACGGCCGTCTGCATCGTGGATCGGCATGGCTCGCGAGAGGAACCAGCGATACGTGCCATCTTTGCCTCGCAGCGGAAACGTATCTTCCCACTCGAGTCCGTTTTCGACGGCGTGTTTGAATTTGGTGGCGACCCGTTCGTAATGATCCGGATGATGGACCACTTTCCAGCCGCCGTCGCGCATCTCTTCGAGCGTCGTGCCGGTGTAATCGAACCAGCGCTGGTTGTACCAGAACAGCGTCCCGTCGGGATCGGCCATCCAGGCGAACTGAGCCATGTTGTCGGCCAGCGTTTGAAACCGCAGCTCGCTCTCTTGCATAGCCAACTGCATGCTGCGCGAATCCGATACGTCGCGCGAAATGGCGAGCAAGCGTTCGGGTTTGCCATCGCTGCTCAAGATGGGCGTAATGAGTACGTCCCACCACTTGGGCGTTCCCTTGGCGGTCGGGCAGTTGGCCAGGAACCGGCCCGCGCCGCCGCCGAGAGCCGCCTGATAGGCTTCGTCGACCGTCGGGCGGCTTTCCGCTGGCCAAATATCGAGCCAGCGTTTGCCCAGATACAGATGGAGCACTTCATCGATCTCGAGTACATCGATGCCGAACTGGTTGATCGAGCTGAGCCCGCCGTCGAGGTCGAGCACTTTGATGCAGTCGCGACTGCTTTCCAGGATCGAACGGTTGAAGGCTTCGCTGTCGCGGAGCGCTTCTTCGGCCGCCTTGCGCTCGGTGATGTCGACCGCGGAGGGAATCAGATGCGTGATCTCGCCGGCCGTGTTGTAAGCCGGAGCGAGCATGAAGTCGATGTCGATGATCCGTCCGCCGGCGAAGCGAATGCGGGCATCGTAGCGCACGACTTCGCCGCCGCGAGCTGTTTCGACCGCCTGCTTGAGCCGCTCGACCTCGAATGCGTCGTGCGACCACCAGTAGCAGTCCCAGAAGTATTTGCCGATGACATCCTGTCCGGTTACACCGCCGCCATTGAGCGCCGCTTCATTGGCATCGAGCAACACGCCGTCGATGGCCAGCACGCCGACAAAGCCGAGCATGTTATCGATGATCCGCCGCAGATGAGCTTCGCTTTCGGCCAAAGCCCGCTCGACGTTTTTGCGATCGGTGATGTCGCCGATCGTGCCGAACATCCGCACCGGCTGGCCCTGACAGTCGCCGACCGGTTGGCCTCGCGCATAGAGCCAGCGGCGCTCGCCGTCGGCCCGCACGATTTCGCATTCGAGCGACCAATCGTCCAGCGACTCGAGGCACTGAGCGAATTGCCGCTCGACATCCTCGACCTGTTCGGGCACGACATGCTGAAGAAACAGCTCGTAATTCCACTCAGGCAAATTGTTCTCGTAGCCGAACAGGCGATCGTGTCCCGGCGTGCGCCAAAACTGCCTGGTGCGCAGGTCGATTTCCCAAGCGCTCAAGCTGCCGCCGCGGAGCGCCGTCTCCAAACGTCGCTCGCTCTCGCGCAGCTCGGTGACATCGGCAAACGTGATGACCGAACCATCGCATGCGCCGTCGGCCGTGTAGTACGGGAGCACGCGGCGAATGTACCAGCGTCCGTCGAGGGTTTGGATCGTCTCCTCGAGCGGCTGCTCAGCCTCGGCGAGCTCCTCGAGCGTCGGCAGCGGCGGCATCTGGTCGACGCGCGGACTGAGCTGCGCGAGCGGCCGGCCGACGTCGCTGGCGATGAGGCCATAGATCGAGGTGATCGCCGGCGTAAAGCCCCGGATGTTGTGATCGCGATCGAGAAAGATCGTGGCGATGTCGGTGCTGCGCAGCAGATTTTCCAAGTCGCTGTTGATGCGAGCCAAGGCTTCGTTCGAGGCCTGCACGTCTTCTTTGCTCGTCTCCAGTTCCTCGTTGGCCGAGTGCAACTCCTCGTTCATCGAGAGGAGTTCTTCATTGGAGCTCTTGAGCTCCTCGTTGGCCGTTTCGAGTTCTTGCACCGTGCGCTCGAGATCCTCGCGCGTCGTCGCCAATTCCTGTTCGAGTTGTTCGACGACCGAAACGGCATCCCCCTGCAGCAGAGCAACGCGCGAGTGGCTCTCGACCGGTTCGTCGCTGTGGCGCGGCAACGGTTTGCCGACCATCTGGAAAGCGACGAAGTACAGCCCGCTGTCCTGGCCGACTTGAGGCATCGGCTGCACGGTCAGCACGACGCGTTGGATGCCACCTTCGACGCGCAAGGACAAATTATCGTGCACGACTTGGCGCTGCTTTTTCTTCGCGTCACCGAAGGCTGTCCGCAAACCGACGCGCAGGCCGGCATGAGCCATCTTGATAATGTTGTTCTGAAAACTTCCCTCGGCCAACTTGAGAAATGGCGAGGTGTCGCCCGAGAGCGAAAGGATATGCGCATCTTCGTCGACGATCGCCCACTGCGCCGAGAACTCGTCCAAGGCGATGCGCTGGCCAAGCTGGTGCAAGTCGACCTGCGGCGTCGCGCTATCGCGACCGGTAGCGACGGAGCGACTGATCGTCGTTTGCAGAGCCGCACGAGGCGAGGAGGAACCGATCGTGGTCGCTTTGCGCTGCGTGATGCGATGCTTGGCATTGACTGTGCGAAAGAGTTCCTTGTGACTCGACAGGCTCTCCGAGGGGCCGAGGAACAAGTAGCCTCCAGGGCGCAGCGAGTAGTGAAACAGCGGAATCAGTTTCTTCTGCAAGTGCGAGCCGAGATAGATCAGCAGGTTGCGGCACGAGATGAGATCGAGCTTCGTAAACGGCGGATCGCTTATTAAGTTATGCGCGGAGAAGATGATGCAGTCGCGCAGCTCTTTAGCGACCAGATAGCGCATACCGCGCTTGACGAAGAAACGCTTGAGCCGCTCGGGCGAGATGTCCTGAGCAATGGTGGCCGGATAAGACCCTTGCCGAGCGGTCTGTAAGGCGCGTTCATCGAGATCCGTAGCGAAGATTTGCAGTTCGATCGGGCGGCCCGCTTTCTCGATCGCTTCGCGGATAAGGATCGCCAGCGTGTAAGCCTCTTCGCCGGTGGCGCAACCCGGCACCCAGACGCGCAGCGGTTCAGCGACATCGTGCCGGAGAATCAACTTGGCGATGGCGGTGCCGGCCAGCGTCTCAAACGCGTCGGGGTCGCGAAAGAACGAGGTAACGCTGATCAGCAAATCACGAAACAACCGCGTCGCTTCATCGCGTGATGCGCCAAGCACATCGATGTAGGCTTCGACCGACGCCGTCTTCAGCACTTGCATGCGGCGTCGAATGCGCCGCGCAAGTGTAGTGACTTTGTAGTGCTTGAAATTGTGGTCGGTGTGGCGCTGGACCGCTTCGGCGATCGCGGGAATGGCTTCGATGATTTGCTCGTTGCGGAGCGACTCTGCCTGACGACCGGCGGTATCGTGCACGTGCCGTGCGTATCGAGTCAGCTCGATCGCAATGTCTCCGGCCGGCAGTGAGTGATCGATGCCGCTGGAGTTTGCGGTCGCCGATGAATGCAGACTGGCGCGCCCGGGCTCGGCCATTTCGACAATCGTCATGCCGCCGGCGTCGTTGATCGCCTTCAGGCCGAGCAGGCCATCCGAGTTGCCGCCGGCCAGCACGATACCGACCGCTTGTTCGCGCTGGTCATCGGCCAACGACGAAAAAAAGTGATCGATCGGCGCCGGCAAACCGGCGGCCGGCAGCGGTGCGACTTGCAACGCTCCGCCGGCGATGCTCAAGGCTGCAGGCAGCGCAGCGACGTAGATGCGATTGCGCAGTAGACGGGTCGTGTCCTGGACGCTCTCCAGTGGCAAACCGCACTTAGCCTGTTCCAGCGCTCGCTGCAGTCCGCCGATATCGGTCTCCGGCGGCAAAACGACCACGACGGTCAAGCCAGCGTCTTCTGGCAAAGCCTGAAGCAACACGCGCAGGCTGGGCATGCTCTCCGCCACCGCGCCGATGCCGACGTAGAGCCGAGATGGAGATCGCGGCTTGCCTTCGCGCGTCGTCGAGCGGTCAGTCATAGAGCAGGGGCTTAGATGAGGGTTGATGGTTGCGTCGGGCCGCTTATGGAACCCGACGCGTAAGCGAGGGACGAACCTGCGACGAGGGGCTGCTGTTGGTGTTCTTTAGCCTTGGTGGCAGGTCCGTTGCTTGCGCGTTTTGAGCTTGCGTTTTCCTTGTAACCCGACGCGTAAGCGAGGGACGAACCTGCCGTAAAGGCGAACATTGCCACTACCCCGGGGCTGTAGTGAGATCGCATTCTTCTGACGTCGCCATGATCGGTTGCCGCGTAAAAAAGCAAGGTTTGGCTGGCCGTTGTGAAAGGTTCGTCCCTCGCTTACGCGTCGGGTTACCAAAAGAGCGCCGCCGCAAAACGGCAGCACCGGCGCGCGAGAGGCACCGGTGCTTGAGCGGAAAGAAAGTCGGCTCGCCGTAGAGAGTTTTTCTGGTCTATCGATTGGCGCCGACGGTGACGGTGCGGTCTAACTGGATATTGAAGGCGGCGATGCGATCGCGCACCTTGCCTCTGGTGATCCCAAGGATTTCGGCCGCCCGCGACTGGTTGCCGCCGGTGGTTTCGAGCACTCGGGTAAACAGATAGCGTTCCAGCTCGCGCATCGATTCGGCATACAGGTCCGACGACGTATGCAGCCGCGATTCGATGAAGTCGACGATGCTCTGGCCGGAGGGAGCGGACGATTCTTCGGGTGAGTAGGAACCGCTCTCGCTGGGCTGCATATCGGGCAAGGCCGATTCAGCGCCGATGCGCTCAGCAACCGATTCGCGAACCGCGACAGGCGCCGGCGAAGGAGCCGCCGCGCTAGTCGCCGGTGGTTGCGGCGCGGTTGCTGCGGGGGAACTGCTGACAGGCTTCGGTGGAGCGGCCGGTTGCAGTACGCTGGCCGGCAGCGATTCCACACCCAGGACCGTTCCGGTCGTATTGAGCACCGCTTGCCGGACAACCGACTGGAGCTGGCGGACGTTACCCGGCCAGTGGTAGGTCGTCAGCGCATCGAGAGCCGCCGGAGAGAGACCGTCGAGGTTGTGCTTGCCCATTTCCTTGCGGGCGCGTCGCAGGAAATACTCCAGCAGCAGCGGAATATCTTCTTGTCGTTCGCGCAGCGGCGGCAAGTCGATCGTAAAGCCGTTCAAGCGATAGAATAGGTCTTAGCGGAACTCGCCGTCGGCGACCATCTGCTCGAGGTTGCGGTTGGTGGCAGCCACGATGCGTACGTTGGTGCGAATTTCTTCGTTGCCGCCGACGCGCTGGAAGGACTGGTCTTGCAACAGCCGAAGCACCTTGCCTTGGACCAGCGGGCTCATGTCGCCCACTTCGTCCAGGAAGATACTGCCGCCGTCGCACTGCTCGAACTTGCCGATGCGGCGTCGTTCGGCGCCGGTGAAAGCCCCTTTTTCGTGGCCGAACAATTCGCTCTCAAGGAGCTGATCGGGGATGGCCGCGCAATTGACGGCGACGAACGGCATGTCTTTGCGGTTGCTGTGCTGGACGATCGCGCGGGCGACCAGATCCTTGCCGGTTCCGCTCTCGCCGCGCACCAGCACGGTCACGTCCTGCCCCGCGACGCGTCCAACCGCCTTGAGCACTTCGAGCATGACGCCCGAGCGGCCGACGAAACGTTCGCCCACTTCCCCCTCGCCGGTCAGCGACAAGGCGACCGGGTGATCCATCAGTCGCCGCGACTCGGCAGCGCTGGCGGTGAGGTTCTTGAGCTGTTGCAGATTGATTGGCTTGGCCAAGTAATCGAAAGCCCCGAGCCGCATCGCTTCGATGGTCGTCTCGCTGCTGGTATCCGAGGTGACGAAAATCATCGGCATTTTGCGGTCGAGCGCACGGATTTTGCGGAACAGTTCCAGTCCGTTCATCTCGGGCATAAAGACGTCGACCAGGGCGACATCTGGTCGATGCGTGTCCACCGCAGCCAGCCCTTCGGCGGCGTTCGCGGCTTCGATGACTTCAAAGCCTTCACTGGCCAGGCCGCGCTGGACGGTTGTGCGAATAAGTCGGTCGTCATCAATGATTAGAACTTTGCTCACAACGCTTGCTCGCAGGAGGTATGACTAAAGCGAAACCAATGCAAAATTGCTCGCCAGCGCGCCGCCGATTGGCGCGGCCAAACTGGCCGGCGCCCGGAACAGGGCGGTGACAGTTACCTTCGCGACTTTGAGTACTTCGCGACTTGTAGGTGCCGCATTCATGGCACCGAGCGGTGACAATGTATCAGTGGGCAATTATAGCGGTATGCATCCGCAACGGCAAAAATCATTTCCCGATACGCCTCGTACGCATGGCTCGCACTTGACGAACAGATATCTCGATGCAATCACACCGCTTACTACGCGGCGAGATTGCGCAACCAACGCTCCGGCCCGCAGCGCTGCGCACAAGTCTCAGGTTTGCCAGATGAGGCTGCCCTGATGGGCAGGGAGGGAGTTGGACCGCAGACGAGCACGCGGCGTGCCACAGGTCGAAAAACGTTCACCGCCCCCTCTGCGGGCCCGTCCCAGCGCCCGCCGGCCGCTGGGCGACCAGAGAGTCGGTTGCTCAGCGAGCAGCCAAGCGGGAGACATTTCGTTGGCACACTACTTGCGTTGCCCAGCCCCGAACAATGCTAGGAAGGAACCCAGCGGGGCTCCGATCGACGGGCCGGAACCGAGGCGATAGCGGCGGCCGACACACCCCAAGCTTAGGGAGAATGCAATTCAATGGCTATGCATGCCAAGAGCAACCTCGACCGCCGTACCGCGCTGAGCCTGCGCCAGCTTGCCCAGTTAAACATCGATAGCCGCGACGGGTTCGATTACGCGGCCGAGCGGATCGAAGAGGACACTCCGGAAATTGCCCAGCGGTTCCGTGAGCTTTCCGATGAACGAGCCCGGTTCGCTGAACAACTCGACACGCTGCTGCTCAACAGCGGCGAAGACGCGCCCGAGGAAGGCTCGTGGGTTGCTTCGATGCATCGCACCTGGATGAACGTTCGCGACATGTTGGCTGACCAACCCGATATCTACGCCGTCGTGGCCGAGGCCGAGCGGGGCGAAGACGTCATCAAGCAGGCCTACGAAGAAGCCGCCCGCGAAGTCAGCGGCTCGGTCGCCGCCCTGATCAACGAACACTACGCCGCCGTCAAGCTCGCGCACGACTCGGTGCGCAACCTTCGCGACCGACTGCGAGACTTGCGCGACTGACCCGGCTCGCGAGCGATTTGGGCGAGTCCATCAGCCGGCGGGCGCTAGTTCGCGGTTTTGCAGCGATTTACGCCATGCACCCGGGCTGCAACAGCCCGGCTAATCAAACACGCACAGTCAGCGCTA
>JBQCEI010000193.1:0-2707 GCA_051960375.1 Aureliella sp.
GATGCGGCCAGCATCCCGTTCGTCGTCGACATGCACCGCAAGAACGTCGGCCGGTGAAAAATCCGCAGCTCCACTTCGCCGTTTGGCGTGCGCAAGTCGCGGCGGACGACGTTGCGGAGATCTCACCTATGGTAGAGGCGCACCCCGCTGTGGCCGAGCTCCTTGCGCTTGGGCTTCCACGTCGACGAGCTGTTTGCCAACCGCAGAACCACGTAGCCTCTCTGCGCCTCGCAGTCAGAATGGGCTTATGTAGAATCTCAAGAAGGTGAGGTCGCACAGTGTATGGTAGAGAGGAGAGCGGGCCATGAGGCGCCGTCATCCTGTGTATCCCGGCTAAACTGTGATTGAAGGCACCACCTTGCATGGCATGGTTTTTTGGTACAAGCCTCGGGTTGGCTACTTCTTCGAAACCAGCCACTATTCGCTGCACGAGCCTACCAGCCAGCGCCTGAAACACCTCTATCCTGCGCGCGTTCCGAGGTCTCATTGGATGACGCGACTGTGGAATGGACAGAACGACGGAAGAATTTGCAAACATTGCGTTAATGACTTGATAAGAACTTGCAAGAGAATTGTATGAGTCGATTTAAGGATCAAGACCTTGTGCTCAAATATGATGATTCAGAGGATCTGGCGTGTACCGTCCTGCTAGCCGATGGACCTTCGCAAGAGATATCGCAGAGGATTGAATGCTTACCTCACTCAACGTGGACAAAGATCGACATCATTCTCATTCATGAGGAACGCAATATAGTTCCAGGTACTACGTTCTTCGCGGAGTGCATACTGATCCATCTGACCTTATGGCGTCAGGTCGGACGATGGTTTGCCGAAATCGGAGTGCACTACCCTGACGGTGAAGATCAGCCAGACCGGTACGTTTGCTACTTTTGCAACAAATTTGAATCAGGGCAGTTGATGACGCGCGCCTGGATGGGGCAGAACTACGTAAGGGTTCTCCTAAACTCCCTATTATCCGACCAAGACGCAATTGAGATAGCAACTTGGTTCAGCGACACACGTGGCGGCAAGTGGCCCGAGCGTACGTGGTATAGCGAGAAGGATGCCGGCTGGTATATGTACTTAGGACCTGAGGACGATTGGCATAATGCTCAAGACCCTGCCATCCGCCCCGCTTGGCGTGTACCGCTGCCAGATTTCGAGACATTACGGCAGCAGGACAAAGATTGGAACAATTACTTCTAGGACTTGTAGCCGAATATGGCGATGAAGCATGAGTGACCGACTGATTCGAGTAGTTGAATACAAATACGAGCTCTCTCGCCCGCAGGGGCCCCTGCAAATGGAAGGGGGCGAAGCTGCGGTCAAGCGTTTTATCGAGGAGTTGCGACCGGTTGATCTCGCTAGTGAACCACGATTCGTGATTTTGACTCATAGGGTCCGCCTTCCCGAGGAGCAGCAGACCCAGTTCAGGCGGTCTGAAACGTATGTTTCCTACATCAATCTCTTCGGCCACTCCAGCGGCGTGTTTGTCGAAGTGCGGTATACGCGGCCTGGCGGGATCGGTTCTCCGGTGGCGCCGATCGGGTACTGTCCGACGCGCGAAGGGCCGCGCTCCGAGATGGCTCGCATTTGGGTCGGACAGCACTATCGCCGCGTGCCGCTGGAGTTCCTCGTCACCAAAGAAGAAGCTCTCGAAGTGGTCCGTCACTTCATGGACACCAAAGGCGAACTCTGGCCGGGGCTTCACTGGAGCCAGGAGGAAACGCTCGACTGGCAGCTCCGCCTCTCACCCGAAGACGACTACTACCATCCCGACGAACCGGCCACCCGCCCCGCCTCCCAGCAGTCGCTCGCCCTTGAGCAAGTGATCGAAACGCTGCGCCCGAGTTACTTGCGCCTCGGCTTCGATGTCGACCAGCTGTTTGCCGACCGCCGAGCCACGTAGCTTGTCATCCGCCCCGCCACTTGCGCTTCCGGTTGTTTTTTCCCGATGAAGAGCGTGCCGACCGACCATAACTGCGTTGAAGAACAGCCTCGCTCGCGCCTTCCAGCCACGTGCTTCCCAGGAAAACCTGGCGGATCAGCGTCGAAGAATTTGGTACAGACGAATTGGCGCATGAGGCAGCCGAAGAGGCTGCCGAGCGGGGTGACACTCTCTACAACTTGACGCTCGCTCCAAACGGAAATGGGACGCATACTCTGGCAACGCAAAAAGAAATCTGGGAACGACTCAACGCCGCCGTGGGGAGTAAGTCATCGGTAGAGAATGCGTTACTCGCGATTGGCAAAGATTTTCTGGAAGGAAAAATGCCTCGATGACGAACTTGCATGCCGAAGTGTCACCGTATGAGTCGGCCTTTCTCGCAGTGATCGAGAAAGGCACAGCTGCCGAAATCAAGTCGTTTGTCGAGGATCATCCCGAACTGAAGTACACGAAGTGGAAAGGCGCGTACCCATGGGTCAATTTTGCGGTAACGACTAGGCGAATTGACGCGGTAACGCTTCTGCTCGAATCCGGTTTTGACCCGAACCAGAACGAAGGACCTCCTGCTTTTGGCACAGCACTTGTTAATGCGTTTGCGCAGGATTCTCCAGATTTGGTCAGGATACTACTCGAACACGGCGCAATTCCCGATGGTGATCCGAGGTATGTTCGCTATCAGCTCAGCGCCGTAACCAACACCAAGCATGCGCTTGAGTACATCAAGCTGTTGGAGCAGCACGGCTGTGATCTGGATCGCGA
>JBQCEI010000194.1:0-3680 GCA_051960375.1 Aureliella sp.
CGATAGCGACTGCGCTCGCACCTGCTCCAATAAAAGACAGCTGCCGTAACACTCGCGACCAAGATCGCTTGATATGCCACACTGAACATGCCTTCGGAATAGGCGAATGCCACGCCAGGGCCGGTAATGGCCAAGCCGCAGATCAGAGGCAAGTGGTAGGCGTAGTATGCCAAGCGAGAAAGTGGTTCGTGTTGCACAGAATGTCGCTATTCGTTTTTTCAGTGGAAGGATCGCCCTAGCTAAGCTGACTTCATCGCTACCTGGAGGCTGAAGCAGTGAACCATCATCCCAACTTCGCAGCTTCGCGCCTTCGCGTGAGTTCCCTCGTACGCGGTTGCGAGTTTGCTTACACAGGTCCAAGATAACGGATCTCACTGCGACGTTTGACCATCGGTAAGGACCCATTCATGAACTACGACGACGCGAAATACGACGACGCCAGCTGGCATCACGGCGGCGGCGACTTCCCCGCCGATTCCCCGGATGAATATGGCGGCACTCATATCGGCCTGTTTCTCCGGTATTGCTTCACCAAAGGCTGGGCGGGAGAACTGCACACCGAAGAGCAACCCGAGGCGGTCGCAGCCGTCATCGACGGGACGATGTCGGGCACTGATTTTCTCTTCCGGTACTGCGACGGGAAACTGACCGACGAGGACCTCAACGCCGAAGGCAACGCGTTCGCCAAGAAATACTACGGCAAAAAAGGCCGCTATCTGGGCGACTACGCCCAACACTTCGAAGACCAGGTCTACCTAGCCCCCGAATCGGCGCACGACTTTGCCGAGTTCTCCAAGATGATCGAGGCCCGCCTGGCAAGCGGCAAGCTGACTGGCTAGCCGCTGGCGGTGCGTTGGCGATGATAAGTCCGCAGGGCAAGTTGACTGCATCGGCCGTGGCTTCCTCGGCTACGCCTCGGCTTTGCACGGAGCTCGCTATCGCTGTAAATTGCACTAGCAATGCTTGAGGTTTTCACGTCGTGTAGCGGGATGCATGCACCGGCGTTATCCGGCTGAGACTCACCACGTTCGCTTTCGTGCTCATCGTATCTTCAATTCCGCTCGGCTACAGTTGAGCACAGCACTCATGACCGACAACCCCAACCTCGCCAAAATAAAGACTGTCCATGTCGATGGTCCTGACGGTCCGATGATTGCGATCATGGCAAACTTCAACTTTGATCCACCGCTAACGGATGCAATGGTGCGTGGGGCCGTCGAGCTGATTCGTAACCAACGAATGTGCAGCCCGCCCGGAACTAATGCACTGCTGGTGACCATCATTGGCGACGTAACGCTTGATGAATTCGTTCCAAAATGGCACGATGCTGTCGCTGCTGACCCGGCCATGTCGGTATTCATGCCCATGATGGCGATTGCCGATGTCATGCGCGGTACGGAAGCCGGGGAACTCCTCGAATCCGGCTCGCTCATCACAGGTGCTTGACCGAAAACGGCGGATGGCCAAGCGCCGGCCCACAGCCCCAGGCACGTGTTATTTGAACAGGGGAAGCTGCCCCGAGGAGTCCGGATTTTGTCGATGTCCAATAGCCTCGCTTTCGGACGCATGTGGCAACTACCGATTTCGGCGCTTTGCCTCGCAGTTCCCATTTCCGTGGTCCTGTTAGCGTCTCGCGAGCTGGGAGTTTCCGGGCTTCTCCCCCTGGCTGTGTACTGCATCTATACCGCCTCCGCGGCGGCGATCTTGACTATGATTGCACATCGTCTCTACGTTATGCATTGCGTTCGACGTTTCGTGTTTGACATTGCCATTTGGTTCATGGTAGTGGCATTACTGGCTTTGCCATTAGGGGCTGCACGTGTATTCGCAAATTGGATTGCGACGTTAAATACCGGTCTTGATGCAAGACATATACAAACGATGCGATCGGCCCTGGCGGCATGTTTCTATCTGGAACTGGTGCCGGTATTTTTCCTGACCGAGGGGCTAGTGAGTCTATCTGCGTTGGTGGTCCGCAAACTCAAGATTTGGCGAGTAGCAAAGCCGAGATAACGAAGCTATGCACCGAAGCACTCGAAAGAGGCGTTTCGACATGGTAACTTCATGGCGTGCTCGGTGATGGCATAGTGTTAGGCGTGAAAACAGGACTTGCATACTTGGGATTTCTCGACTGGCTAAAGCGACGCTTCGGTAATTCGGACGCTCCCGACACGGTGCCGTTCTACAACTTCGACGCCGGCTCCGTCGTGCAGATTCCCCGGCGGGAGCTAAGCGCCAACGCCATCCAGGTGCAGATTCAAGGCGTGGATGGCGTGGTTTGGGTCCTCCCCGACCAGTTGCAGCCGGGGCCTGTTAAGCACGAGCCGTTCACTGACGAAATACGCGACTACCTCCGTTATATACAAACCGCATTCTCCGAACATCGTGAGCTTACGCTCGAGGAATGGGAGGACGGGTTCCGCCGCGATACCACACCAGAACGTGAAATTGCGCTGTGGTTGCATGCGGCAGATGTTTATTTGCAATTTGCTGCTGACGAACCATCACCGGATCGGCGTACCGACATTTATCGCTGCATCGTGACCTGTATGACCGCCGGGCCGGACTCGGTTTGGGATGTCTTGCGACCGCAGGCGCTCGACGCCGCGGAAGCAAGACAAGTGGTTGACCGCTTCTACGGTAAAGAAGCATAACTAGGCCGTGAATCCTCCGCGCTCTCCGCGCCTCCGCGGTAAATATCTCGAGGAAGGAAGGTAGGGCCGTGCTAGCTCAATCCCTTCCAGCGCGGTGACTTCTGGCGTTCGTCCATGGGGCCTGATTGATGGGGCGCGGGTACACGCAATATCGCCTTCCAGAGAGCGGACGCGAAGAATGGGTGTTGTTCTCTGCCTTCATCGACTACCGATTTCCTGATGGCAGTAGACTTCCTGTTCTTCAAGAGGCGGCTTGGTGCCCGAGCTGTGATCGGTTTGTCGTTGCGGAGGAAATTCCATCAATCGAGTCATTGAGGCTCGAACTCGAGAAGGCGAGATCGGACGACCCAGAGACAATCCAGATTTGGCAGTTCGTCTCAAACGGCCAACCGATATCTGTTAGAGTTGCTGAGCTTGAAAAACGCGTCGTATGGCGAGTCGCGAGGGCGAATCCTCCGCGATGCCTAGAGTGCGGTAGTTTGGATATTGTTGCTCTTCCAGGTGGCACTGAGTTCCGGCATCCGAAAACCGGAGAACTTGTCACAGAGGTCAGTTCAGGCTGGACGGATGCGGGTCCATGGTCGGCAAACTTCACACCCGAGGGGGACGCGATGGACGAACAGGATCCTGACCTGCAGCCCCCGACGGTCCGCTTTTGAAATGGTCGCCGTCTTGGTGGGGGGCTTGTCAACCTTGGCGTTCGTCTAGAGCTCAAAAGCAACGCGGGGGATTGGAGCATGTGGCGATCGCTTCCGCACTCAAATACGTGTTAGCTTGCGACGATTCCGATTCGTTCGCGCGAGATCATCGCAAGCGTTCGGCTTTCAAAGGAACGAAGCGTGGTTCGTTTTGCTCTCGTTGCAATTGTCGTCGCCCTGAACTGCGGCACTGCTATCGCCACGCCGCAGTTTCCTGACACGCTGGTGTTCGGCGGGCGCAAGTACACGATCCGAGAGATCCCAATGCTCGGGCTATGGGACTACGGTAAAGGAAGCGTCGGGACAGGGAAACAAAAGCCTCCAGCGT
>JBQCEI010000195.1:0-2212 GCA_051960375.1 Aureliella sp.
CCCCTGCCGTCAGCACCCGGCAAGCCGGCCAACGGTGCCCGTCCACCTCTTCTTCTTCGGCCGCTTCGCGGCCTTTCGAAGACATAGGTGAAGGCCAGCCGGCTTGCCGGGTGCTTGACGGCACGGAGTGCCGTCCCACGGTTCGCCCACCAACCCTTCGCGCTGCCCACGACTCGCCAGCACGTTGACATGTGGTGATATTCCGATATGATTGATTGTAGACCCAGCCGTTGCAGCTTCTTACCGGTGGGAGAGCGCGGAGAACCGCTGAGGGAAGGCAGAGAATGAGGGGCTCGACTGCCAAGCTCAAGCTTTGTCTGCGGCTCTCCGCGACCTCCCCCGGTAACAAGCGTTTTTCTGTCGGCAATATGTCGGGGTGTCGCGATCTGTCCGCGTGCAAAGGAGCAATAGCCATGTCGGGGCCGGTTCATCATCGGATCGTTATCGTCGGCGGCGGAACAGCGGGCATCACCGTGGCGGCGCAGCTCACCAAGGGCCGCGCCGGCCAGCGCGATGTGGCGATCATCGAGCCGTCGGACAAGCATTACTACCAGCCGCTGTGGACGCTGGTCGGCGGAGGTGTCGTCCGCAAAGAAGTCACCGAGCACAGCGAGGCCTCGGTCATTCCGCGGCGAGCCACGTGGATCCGCGACAAGGTCGCCGAGATGCACCCGGAGAACCATGAAGTGGTCACCGCCAGCGGCCAGCGGATTGCGTACGACTGGCTGGTCGTGGCCGCCGGCATTCAAATCGACTGGAACAAGATCGCCGGCCTCGAGCAAGCGCTCGGCAAGGGCGGCGTGTGCAGTAACTACTCGTACGCCTCGGTCGATTCGACTTGGGAAGCGATCCGCAATTTCCGCGGCGGCAACGCCGTGTTCACTCAGCCTAGCGGCGCGATCAAATGCGGCGGAGCCCCGCAGAAGATCATGTATCTGGCCGACGATTACTTCCGTCGCGCGGGCGTTCGCGACAAGACGAACATCATCTTTGCTGCAGCCAGCTCGCACATCTTTGCGGTCGACAAGTACCGCAAGACGCTCGAACAGGTCGTTATGCGCAAAGGCATCGATTGCCGCTTCCAGCACGACTTGGTCGAGGTTCATCCAGAACGCAAAGAAGCGGTCTTCATGCGGCTCGATACCAAAGAGCCGGTATCGATCCCCTACGACATGCTGCACGTCACGCCACCGATGAGCGCCCCGAGCTTCATCGCCAAGAGCCCGCTGGCCGACGCAAGCGGTTGGGTCGACGTCGACAAGGATACCCTGCAGCACAAACGCTTTGCCAACGTCTTCGGCATCGGCGACTGCAGCAACTTGCCGACTTCGAAGACCGGCGCGGCCATTCGCAAGCAAGCACCGGTGTTGGTCGCGAACCTGAAAGCCGCTATTGCCGGTCGTCCGCTGAGCAAAGTATACGATGGCTATACGTCGTGCCCGGTGGTGACCGGCTACGGTTCGCTGGTCTTGGCCGAGTTTGACTATGACAAGCAGCCCAGCGAAACTTTCCCGATCGACCAGTCGAAAGAACGCTGGAGCATGTGGCTGCTGAAGCGTTACTTGCTGCCGCTGATGTATTGGCACGGAATGCTCAAAGGGCGGGCTTAACAGCCCGCGGTATGCATCAGCCGCCGGGCGTTAGCCCGCGGTCAGCTGTTTCGGCGTGGCAAAGAATCCGGACGCTAACGCGTGCCGGCTGCTTGCGTCAACAGGCTTAGTGACGGAGTCCCGATGGATCGGCAAGCGCACTGGAACAACGTTTACAAGGAAAAATCGCCGACCGAGGTCAGTTGGTTCGAAGCGGAGCCGCAAGTTTCTTTGGACTTGATTCAGTCGGTCGCTCCTGTAGGCTGCAGCGTGATCGACGTCGGTGGAGGCGCTTCTCGGCTGATCGATCGCCTTCTGGATGTTGGCTACGGCCCAGTGGCGGTGCTCGACGTGTCAGCCGTGGCGCTCGAAAAAGCTCAGGCTCGCTTGGACAATCGCGCCAGCCGCGTACGCTGGATCGTGTCGGACATTCTCGAGTGCAAAGAGCTGGGCCAGTTCGACGTGTGGCACGATCGCGCCGTGTTTCACTTTCTGACCGACCCAGCCCAGCGCCGCCAGTATGTCGATCTGGCCGCACGCAGCCTCCGGCCGGGCGGTCATCTGATCCTTGGCACGTTCGCGCTGGCTGGCCCGGAGAAATGCAGCGGACTGCCGGTTTGTCG
>JBQCEI010000196.1:0-2933 GCA_051960375.1 Aureliella sp.
CGCCCAACGGTCACTCTATTCCTGAGTCGCGAAGCGACGCGAATGCTCAAGTCGTAACGCGACAATATGAGTCTCCGTGCCGAGGTAATAAGCTTGAACGCCTTGCTCTGCCCTGTGCCATCGCCCCCATCTATGGTTAACTGATACCGTCTCAGCCACATATGAATCATCGACACAACGCTTGCTCAAGCGGCAACAGGAGAGAGGATCGTGGAACCGGGCATCGCTGCTTGGGGAAAGCTGACTTGGGACGACCTGGAGAGCTGGGTTGGCTCGCGCAGTCTTTCGCGCGGCAAGGCGTACCAGAAGGAAGGTCGCGTGCGCGAGCTGGGACTGTGCGACGATGGCTCAGTGTTGGCGACCGTCATGGGCACCGAGCGTTATGTCACTCGAGTCGCAATGGAAGAGACCAAACGCAATCGCTCGCCGCGTTTGAGTTCGCAGTGCTCGTGCCCGGTCGCGGTCGACTGCAAACATGCCGTCGCCGTCGTCATCGATTTGATCAAGCTGTTGCTTGACGGCGTTCCGATCCCGAAGACCAGAGCCGACGATCCTCGCTGGAAAGTGCTCTCGGGCGAGCGAGCCGATGCATCCGACGCCCCTCAAGCGGCCAAGTCCGGCAAGCGCTCGCCGGCGAAGAAGCAGACGAAATCGCGGGGGGCCCGTCTGCGGTCTTTTCTCGAGTCGAAAAGCAAAGAAGAACTGGTCGAGTTGCTCCTGCGAACCTGCGCCGGCGATTCCGCCTTAAGGCAGCAGCTCACCGACGAAGCGGCCCTGGCCGGTGGCTTGCTCGATGAGCTCCTCGAGGCAGCTCGCAGCGAGATGCGCGGGCTGACTGCTCAAGAGGCCTGGTACAGTGGCTGGGATGACGAAGGCGAGCTGCCCGACTATAGCGGCTTGCGAAAGCGACTTCAGACGCTTGTCGAGAGAGGCTATGCCGACGCGGTCGTCCAGCTCGGGCGGGAGTTGATGCAGCGCGGTACCGAACAGGTAGGCCGCAGCAACGATGAGGGCGAGACCGCCGGAGAACTGATCGAGTGCATGGATATCGTCGCCGACGCGCTTAGCAAGTCATCGCTCTCCGACGCAGAAAAACTGCTCACCGCCTACGAGCTAACGTACGATGACGAGTACAACCTATCCATGCCCTTGTCGAACCTGTTTCGACGCAAGTGGAGCAAGCAGGTCTGGTCGGAGGTCGCGGACCGCCTGCGAGAACAACTCGCCCAAACGCCTCGACTGCACAACAAACCCGTTCTCAAAGACTATCAGCGAGAACGCTTGGGCACTTGGATCATCAACGCGCTCGACAAAGCGGGACGTGGCGGCGAAGCGCGCGAGCTTTGCGTCGCAGAGGCGCGGGTGACCGGCAGCTATCCGCAAGCCGTCGAGCGCCTGATTGCGGACCGTCAGATCGCCGAAGCTGAGACGCTGGCGCTGGAAGGCTTGCGCACGGTCGATCCGATGTATCGCGGCGTGATCGGGCACTTGATCAAGCTGCTCGCAGAGATCGCCAGGAAGCGCAAGGACTGGCCCGCCGTGGCCGCGATTGCAGCCTCGCAATTTTTCACCGACCCCGGGGTCGCGAGCTTTAACGCATTGTGCCAAGCCGCCGAGCGAGCGGGGTGCCGCCCAGCCGTCGAACAAGCAGCTCGTCACTTTCTGGAAACGGGCGCGCGGCCTGACCTAGACAGCCGCGGAATCCCACACTCGCAGCCGCCTCAAGC
The DNA here is from genome assembly GCA_051960375.1 of Aureliella sp. GTDB lineage: Bacteria > Planctomycetota > Planctomycetia > Pirellulales > Pirellulaceae > Aureliella. The sequence continues at coordinate 1,728 of JBQCEI010000196.1, forward strand.
TTGGCCCTTGCCACCGGCGCCTCCTACACCTCGTTCGCCAGAATCGACCTCCGCTCAGCGCTTTCGCTCCCAACCTTACTTCGACGTCCTGATCGACTTGGCCATCCACGAAAAGCGGCCCGACGACGTGGTTCGCTGGTTCGACGGGCTGGTCGCCCAAGGCGATTGGCGCGGCCGCCCCAACCGCGCACACCTGCGCATCGCAGAGGCCATCGCGGCCACGCACCTCGATCGCGCGGTGGCGATCTATCGCAACCTGGCCATGACGACCGCCGCGGATACCAACGTCCAGACCTACCCCGAGGTCGCCGCGTACATGAAATCAATCAAGCGACTCCTCCAGCAAGCCGGCCGCGAAGACCAGTGGCTCGCGATCCTTCAAGACATGCGCACCCAACACGGCCGCAAACCACGCCTCATGGAAGCCCTCGACCAAGTCGCCACTCGCCGCGTCGCCGACGCGCTATCCTTCCGCCGACCGCCCCCTCAATCCCGACGCCAATAATCCGTCACGTCGATTCCTTATCCGCCCAGCTATGGCTTGTCGATCTTCTGCACTTCTCCGTGTGCCCAATGCAGTTCGATCCCCTTGGTTCCCATCACGTGGGACACCTCTTCATCGATCGCATACGGCATGACGGCTGGAAGCAAGATATCTCCCTCGGAGCATTCCATGACGTCGATCTGCCAGTATTCTGGCTGAATTACATACGTCACCGGCTTGAGTTCTACCGAGGTGTTTGCATGTGGCTTCCTGCCCTTCACGACCAGAAAATATGTGTCGTTGGCGAATCCTGGGCGGATCTCGACCGTCGCCTCGATGTTGTCTACCGTTTTCGCCAAATCGTGGCAGTTGCTATTGCCCGCGGCCATCGGCTCTTCTCCCTTGCTCTTCTCGGCATCTCTGAAATACTGAAATAAACCCAAAGGCTCCAGCGCGAGCACAGTGCGAGCACCGAATTGGTCCTGATATATGAGCAGGTCCGCTCTATGGTCTTCGGTTTAGCGGCACTCGCCGACTGCGATTCATTAAGAACAGCCGCCGCACAGACTGAGCAACGATCGTGATCCGGCACTGACAGATGCGGCAACCATTGTAGCGACGCGGCCTGCTTACCGTAAATCGATTCAGCCGAACACAGATTTACAAGGCCACCCGGACGGCGCCGGGAGGAACCATGCAGAAGGCTCCGTGCCCTCTGTGCC
>JBQCEI010000197.1:0-3816 GCA_051960375.1 Aureliella sp.
AAGAGACTGCCAACGTGCTGGGATTTCTGCCAGGCAGCGATCCGGAAGTCGGCCGCGAGACGGTCATCTTTATGGCTCATCACGATCATCTCGGTTTGGCAGAGCAGCGCGATGTGCGGGGGGACAACGTATACAACGGCGCGATCGATAACGCTTCGGGCGTGGCTACGCTGCTGTCGATCGCTCGGGCGATCGATGCGCTCGAGACGCCACCTCGTCGCTCGATCATGCTCGCGGCGGTCGGCGCCGAAGAACAGGGCCTGCTCGGTTCGCAGTACCTGGCGGCTCATCCACCGATCCCGCCGGGCTACATGGCGGCAGTGATCAACATCGACGGCATCAACTTCCTCGGCCGCACGCACGACGTGAACATGATCGGCAATGGCAAGTCGAGTCTCGATCCACTGGTCGAAGCGGTCGCCAAGTGGCAAGGGCGCGTCGTCACGCCCGACTATTTCCCCGATCGGGGCTACTACTATCGCTCCGATCAGTTCTCGCTGGCCAAAGTCGGCGTGCCAGGTGTGTATCTGCACGCCGGCATCAACGTGGTCGGCAAGCCCGATGGCTGGGGCAAAGAGCAGTTGGAGGCGTGGGTCGACAAGACGTACCATCAACCGAGCGATGAATATCAAAACGACTGGGACTTAAGCGGCGCGATCGACGATGCGCGACTGCTCTTCTACGTCGGCATGATGGTCGCCGGGGAAGACAAGCTTCCCAGCTGGAACCAAGGGGATGAGTTCGAAGCCGCCCGGAAGGAAGCGATTAACAACCGCTAATGATTTTGACTGTGTGTGGCACTGGCTATGCCAGTGTCTTTGCTTCGAAGTTTGTAGGCTGACCAAACGCGCCGGTTTCTAGCGTCTGACCGCTACGGAGCATAAGCTCCTTGAGCCGACGCAGTCACAACGGCATTAGCGGGTTTGCCGTAGTCGTCGACTTTGACACTTCGAGAAAGAAGACACTGGCATAGCCAGTGCCACACGAAAACAAAGATCGGCACTGGTTGGCCAGTGCCGATCTTTACGTTTTTGAACTCAAGCTAAGAGGCGTTAGGCAACTTCTTCGCTGGTGCCAAACTGGCTGAACGGCAAAGCATGGATGTTGCCGGCGGTTGGCAGCTGTTCGCGCCAAGCGTCGGCAGCCGGCGTGGCGATCGGCAGCGTACCGCTGTGGATCTCCAGCTTGTGCCCTTCGTGTACCAGGCGACCGGCGTGGCGAGCCGGCAAGCGCACGTGGATCTCGACGTACTCGTCGTGATACTGCTTGCTAGTGATCTCGCCGACCTTAGCCAGCCAGGCTACGGTTCGGCCGTCTGCCGGGCTGAGCCGCAGGCTAGCCGTCACGAAGTCATCGCTCAGCAGTTCGCTGACCTTGGCCGCCAGGTTCTCAAATCCGAGGCGGCTCTTGGCGCTGATGGCGATCGAGCGCGGGTAGCGGTTCTGCACCGCAGCCATGCGATCGGCGGCGCCGGGCACGTCGATCTTGTTGATCACCAGCAGCGTTTTCTTTTCGTCGATTCCCAGATCGTGCAGCACGCGGTACACCGCCGAGATCTGGTCGAGGACCGCCGGGTTGCTCGCGTCGGCCACATGCAGCAGCAAGTCGGCCTGGCGAGTTTCCTCGAGCGTCGCGCGGAAGCTGGCCACCAAATGGTGCGGCAGGTCTCGGATGAAACCGACCGTATCGCTCAGCAGCACCGGCCCCCAGCTCGGCAGCGTCCAGCGCCGCGTGCGTGTGTCGAGCGTGGCGAACAGTTTGTTCACCGCTTCGACATCGGCGTCGGTCAGCGCGTTCATCAGCGTGCTCTTGCCGGCGTTGGTGTAGCCGACCAGCGACACGGTCAAGTAATCGCGACGACCGGCGACTTCACGCTCTTTGCGACGTTCGACCTTCGACAAGTCTTCCTTCAGCTCATGGATGCGGCGGACAACCAATCGGCGGTCCACTTCCAATTGCTTTTCACCAGGCCCGCGCATGCCGACGCCCATCGTTTGACGCGAAAGGTGAGTCCACAAGCGTTTCAGCCGAGGCAGCGAGTATTCCAGCTGCGCTAGCTCGACCGCCAGACGGGCTTCGTGAGTCCGAGCATTCGAAGCAAAGATGTCGAGAATCAGCTCGGTTCGATCGATGACCTTACGGCCAACGGCCTTTTCCAGATTGCGAGTCTGGCTGGGCGACAGGTCGTTGTCGAAGACGACCAGGTCGGCATTATGAAGCTCGGCCAACATCTTCAGTTCGTCGACCTTGCCCTTACCCAAGTACGTTTTCGGGTCCGGCGATTCGCGTCGCTGCACTACGCCCGCGCACACATCCGTTCCCGCCGTCTCAGCTAAACCGGTTAATTCTTCAAGTGGTTTCTCTGTAAAACTATCCCCTGGACCGATAACCCTAGCCAAGACACTTCGTTCCTGGGCAACGCTGGTCGATCGATAATGTTCTCGCACTGCTTTGGTAAGCCTCCATTGAAGATGGATGTAAGAACCTACATCCATCCTATACCATCGGTTCCCCACCACAAAACAAAGGGTGCCAATATTTCACCCTTTGCTTGTACGCTCAACAACATGCAGTTACCGGACCAAATGCGGCCGCTTTAATCGGCCAGATTGCGGATTTTGATATCCCGCCAGCGAACTTCGTAAGGGCCGGTTCCCTTGGCGATGCCGTGCACCTGCAGGGCGATAAAGCCGCTGCGAAAGCTCTCTTGGTCGCTCAAGTCTTCGATCTTGCGGCCATTGATCCAGGTCTGAATCCGCGGCCCGACGGCGCGGACCAGATAGCGATTCCACTCGCCCTTTTTGAAAGCATCCGTCGGCTTCTGCTCCTTGCTGATCCAGCCTCGGCCGGTCCCTTCGCTGTAGACGTAGCCGGCCGTGCCGCCGGTTTCGATTTCGACCTGCGGACCGTGCACGCGGCCGTTGTTGAACTCGGGCGTGCTCCGCGAGCGAATCTGCACTCCAGAATTGAGCGCGTCGTCCACCTTGACTTCGAAGGTCAGCTCAAAATCGCTGTAGTCTTTGTCTGTACAAAGGAAAGAGTTCGGACTGCCTTCGTTGGTTCGGCCTAGGACCGAATTTTCTTCGACGCGATAAGTCGCCGTGCCGTTTTTCTGCGTCCAGCCCTTCAGGTCTTTGCCGTCGAAGAGCGGTTTCCAATCGCCGCTGGCCGGATCAGGCGCGGTGTCGAAGTCGATCTTGGTGCTCACCAGTTTCGCTGGATCGCGCATGGCGGGCGATTTGGCAGTCAGCTCTTCGGGGCTAACCGGCGGCAGTGTCACTTTGCCAGTCGCGGCCCACTCGGCGCCGCGCTGCAGCGTCACCTGGAAAGCGACTCCGCGCATCGCTGTAGCGTCATGGCCGAGCGTCGTGTGAAACACGCGTCCCTTGCCATACTCGATCGCCATCAAAATCGGCTCGTGTTCGCCCGTGCCGCCGGTGCTCTTGTCGCTCAGCGCGGTAGCCAATACTTGCATGCCTTCGGCCGGTCCGCGGAGCTGCGCATACAGTTCGTCTTCGGCTTGCATCCAAGAGGCAGGCAAGCCGGCGGTGACCGGATGCTCGCGATCGCGAACCATGACGACAAACGCATGCCGCTTGCCGTGACTGCCGCCGTTGCCGGGCTGGGTATCGCGAGCGAACTTGCCTTCGCGCCAGCGAACATACGGGCCCGATTTTTCATTGCGGCCGCCCCAGCCCCCCAGGCCGATCATGCGGTTGTACTCTCGCCACTCGGGGAACGAATTGTCCGCGGCGTGGACGCATACGAACCCGCCTCCATCGGCGACATATTTTTCGAAAGCCGCCTTGGTTTCCT
>JBQCEI010000198.1:0-4078 GCA_051960375.1 Aureliella sp.
CTCCCCGCGCTGATCGTTTTACCGCGGAGAGCGTGGAGAAATAGCGTTCAAAAAAGAACTGCTTCCCACAGCCCGCCGAATCAGCCATATTGGAGGTCATCCCACCTGCTCAGCGAAAACGAGTAACCACTCCCTCCAGTTCGTGTGATCCTATGCCTGCCACCGTTCGGATTGCGTTCCGGGCCGCACTGGCCATGCTGGCTGTTGGACTGACCGCTCCCGGCACAAGCGCCGGCGACAACAGCGCCAGCGACAACAGCGCAACCGCGTCGGGCGAGGCGTTCTTTCGTGAGAGAATCGAACCGGTTTTGCAGCGCGAGTGCTTCAGCTGCCATTCGAAAGCCGAAGGCGCTGAACTGGAAGCCGGCCTGCGGCTGGACCTCGGCAATGGACTGAAGAACGGCGGCGATAGCGGGCCGGCGATCGACAGCGAGCGTCCCGAGCAAAGCCTGGTACTGCAAGCTCTGCGTCACACTGGTGGCCTGGAGATGCCGCCCGACCGCGAGCCGCTACCGGCTCGAGTGATCGATGATTTTCAGAAGTGGATCGCCATGGGCGCGCCCGATCCGCGCCCGACGGCCGATGCGAGCGACGAGAATCCGCAGACCGCCGCAGCTCGAACGCACTGGGCTTTTCAAAAGATCGTTCGCCCGACACCTCCCGATGCACCGTCGCCGATGCCGGTCGACTCCTCAGTTGATCAAGCAGCCGATCAACCGATCGACGCATATCTGCTCGCCAAACTCGCTCAGCACGATTGGCAGTTCGCGCCGCTGGCCGAGCGCGGTGAGCTGCTCAGGCGCTTGACGTTCGATCTAACCGGTTTGCCTCCTTCGCCTGAAGCACTGGCCGCGTTCCAGCAAGATCGCCGCCCCGACGCTTACGAGCGGGTTGTCGATCGCTTGCTTGCTTCGCCAGCGTTTGGTCAGCGGTGGGCTCAGCACTGGCTCGATGTGGTCCGCTGTGCCGAAAGCGAAGGTTACGAATACGATCGCCACTTGCCCGACGCCTGGCGCTATCGCGACTACGTGGTCGATTCTTTCAACGCCGACAAACCCTTCGATCGCTTCGTCGCCGAACAGATCGCGGGCGACGAAATCGATCCCGAGAATCACGAGCTCCTGGTGGCCACCACCTTCCATCGGCTTGGCCCCGTGCGACGCAACGCCGGCAATCCCGAGATTGCGCTCAGTCGCAACGAAGTGCTCACCGAACGGACCGACATTCTGGGCACTGCCTTTCTCGGTCTGTCGGTCGGCTGTGCTCGCTGTCACAACCACAAACTCGAACCGATCTTGCAGAAGGACTATTACCAACTGCAAGCCTATCTCGCGGCGACCGCCGAAAACGATGTTCGCCTGGCGTCGCTCGAGGCGCAGCGCGCATGGGACGTCGAAGCCGAGCGCATCAAGGAAAAGGTCAAAAAACTCCGCAGCGCCGCCAAGTCGGCCACGGGCGAGGCCAAAGAGCAATTGGACGAGCAGGTCGAGGCGCTCGAAAAGCTGATGCCGCCTCCGCTGCCGACGATCCCCGGCATTCGCAACAATTTCCGCGACCGGACGCCGATCCACGTGCTGCGCCGTGGCGTCTGGGAACTGAAAGGAATCGAAGTCGCCCCGCGGCCCCCTTCGGTGCTCGTATCGACGGCGATGCCCGCGCTGCCCGCCGACTGCCAGCAGCCGCGCACCGAGCTGGCGCGGTGGTTGACCTCGGACGATCATCCGCTGACCGCTCGCGTCATCGTCAATCGTATTTGGCAGCACCATTTCGGCGTCGGCATCGTCAAGACGGCCAACGACTTCGGTCTGCATGGCGATCCCCCCAGCCATCCCGAACTGCTCGACTGGCTCGCCGCGACGCTCAAAGAAAAACAGTGGCAACTCAAGCCGCTGCATCGCGAACTGTTGCTCAGTCGCGCTTATCGCCAGTCGAGCCAGACCGGCTCGCTCGCCGCGCAGCAAGAGAACGATCCCGAGAACCGATTGCTCGGCCGATTTACTCGGCGACGGCTGACGGCGGAAGAGATTCGCGATGCGATGCTCTCCGTCTCCGGCCAGCTCGACGCGCGAGTGGGCGGGGCCAGCGCGATGGTGCCGGTCGATGAAGAGCTGGTGCAACTCCTCTACGAGCCATCGCAGTGGGTGGTTTCGGCCGACGGCGCGGCCCAGTCGCGACGCACGATTTATTTGTTCGCCAAGCGAAACCTGCGCTTGCCTTTGCTCGAGAGCCTCGATGCCCCGGCGATGCTCAGCAGTTGTCCCAGGCGCGAGTCGAGCACGCATGCGCCCCAAGCGCTCGAGCTGATGAACGGCTCGACCGCCAATGGCTTGGCCCGCGCTTTTGCCGAGCGCTTGAGCCGCGACGCAGCCGGCCAGCCCGAGCAGATCGTTCGCTTGGCATTCCTGCGGGCCATCGGCCGCGAGCCGACCAGCCGCGAGCGCGAACTCTCGCTGAAGTTTTTGGAGAACCAGCCCGCTTCGGAATTTGCACTGGCCCTGTTTAACCTGAACGAGTTCATCTATGTGCGATAAGCCAGAATCCGCCGAAGCGATGCCCTCCAGCATGACGAGTCACGCGTTCGGCTCTGCGTCACTGCACTGCCGCCCGGCGCGAACGCGGCGCGAGTTTGTACGCGATGCCTTCTGCGGCTTTGGCGGGCTGGCTCTGGCCGCAATCGAACAAGCCGAAGAAGCGCGAGCAGCCGATCGGTCCGCCGCGGCCGGATCGAGCATCGCGACTGCGCCGGTGCCAAGCGCGTTCGGCGCGGCGCGATCGGTGATCTTCCTGTTCATGGCTGGCGGCCCGAGCCACATCGAAACGTTCGATCCCAAACCGCTGCTCAACAAACTGGACGGCCAGAAGCGGCCAGCCGAATTTGGCGAGGCCAAGTATCAGTTCATTGCCAACGACGCGCGGCTGCTCGGAACGCAGCGCAAGTTCGCCCGCTATGGGCAAAGCGGCATCGAAGTCTCCGATCTCTTTCCGCATACGGCTCAGTGCATCGACGACATCGCGGTGTTGCGTTCGTGTTATGGCGACATGGTCGTACACTCGGCCGCTCAGTACGAACTGTTCACCGGCCGCGTCACTCCCGGCTTTCCCAGCATGGGTTCCTGGGTGCTTTATGGCCTAGGCAGCGCCAGTCAGACACTGCCTGCATACGTCGTGATGCCCGATCCCAAAGGGGCGCTCGAAGCGGGCCAGCCGATGTACATGCAAGGCTTTCTGCCGGCCCACTTTCAACCGACCATGTTTCGTCCTGGCGGTCGCCCCGTGCTGAATCTCGATCCGCCGCCGCACGTTTCGGCCCAGCAGCGGCGAGCCACTTGGGATCTGGTCCAGCAATTGAATCGCGCCCATCTCGATCCGCATGATCATGAATTCCATGCCCGCGTCGATGCGTATGACCTGGCCTTCCGCATGCAAGCCGAAGCGCCGGCCATCTTCGATCTCTCGCACGAGACTCGCGAGACGCTCGACCTTTACGGCGTTGGCCAAGAACCGACCGACGACTACGGTCGCCGCTGCTTGCTGGCTCGCAAGCTGGTCGAAGATGGAGTTCGCTTTGTGTGCGTCGTCTCAGGCGGCGGCACGGGCAACTTGCAGTGGGACGCTCACGGCGACATCGAAGAGAACCACCTCCGCAAAGCGGCCGAAGTCGACCGGCCGATCGCCGGCTTGCTGGCTGACCTCAAGCGCCGCGGGCTGCTCGATTCGACGTTGGTGCTATGGGGCGGCGAATTCGGCCGCTCGCCTGAAGCGCAATCGGGTCGCGGCCGCGACCATCACAACCTCGGCTTTTCGATGTGGATGGCTGGCGGCGGAGTCAAGGGGGGCCGCGTCATCGGCGCGACCGACGAGATCGGCTTGCGAGCCACTGAGAACCCGCTGCACTTTCGCGATATCCACGCGACCATCCTGCATCAACTGGGGCTCGATTCCAATCGGCTGACTTATCCGCATCTCGGCCGCGATGAGCGTTTGACGTTCATCGAAGGGAAGGTCATACGGGAGATTTTGACGTAGCCAATCAAAATCAATGAACCACCAAGACACAAAGACACCAAGAAAACCGGTA
>JBQCEI010000199.1:0-4468 GCA_051960375.1 Aureliella sp.
TGGTCACCCAGAAGTTCCAACGCCGCCGAGTTGAGCAAGACTGAGCGGAGCGCAGCCGGGCCGAACGCGCCGGAGCAGAGCGTAACTGAGCAATGGCTCGAGCAGGCGCGAGCGCTCGAAGCGTTTCCTATCGTCGCGCCGTCAGGAGAACGCCAGGCTCTCGGCGAGCTGAGCGAGGTTGCGCTGCGGCCGAGGCCGCGCTATGGCGTTTTTGAACAAGATGGCAGCGAGATGGTAGCCGGCATCGTCCACTTGCAAGCCGGCGCCAATCCGCTGGAAGCCACTCGCGAGGTGTTGGCCGCCCTGCAAACGATCGGCGACGAGCTGCCCGAACGCTTGCGGCTCAGCCCGTGTTATGATCGCACGGCTTTGATCACCGGCAGCGTGGCCACCGTGACGCGAACTCTCGTCGAAGCCCTGTTGGTGACGACGCTCGGGATCGTGCTCATCATGCGGCACCTGCGCACGTCGCTGGTGATCGCCGTCACGTTGCCGCTCGCCGTGCTCGGAGCGTTTCTCGGCATGCGGCTGGCAACCGCGGCCGGCTGGAGCCTGCACACGAACATCATGTCGCTGGCCGGCATTGCGATTTCGATCGGCGTGCTGGTCGATGCGGCGGTGGTGGTCGTCGAAAATGTAACGCATCGACTCAAAGATCGCTTTGGCGATCGACCGGTTACGGGAGATACCGATCGATTGGTTGCTGAGGCAACCGCGATGGTCGCGCGGCCAGCGGTCTTGGCGATCTTGATCATGCTCGTATCGTTCCTGCCGATTTTTGCTCTGCGAGGGATCGATGGGCACATGTATCGGCCGCTCGCCTGGACCAAATCGCTGACCCTGCTGTCGGTGATTCTGTTGACCGTTACGGTTGTCCCCGCGCTGTGCCGGTTGCTGATCCGCGGCCGCTTGCGCAGTGAGCAAGACAGCAGCATCATGCGAGCGGTGATGCGCGTTTACCGTCCGGTGCTGGTGTATCTCTTTGAACGTCCTTGGCCGCTGGTGGCGATGCTTGGGTGTTTGCTGATCGCCGCGGTTGCCGCCACCGGTTTGTCGTGGCTGCTCCCGATTGCAACGCTAGGAGTCGTCGCCGCCGGTTGGTCGATTGGTCTGAGGATGCGAGCCAAAATCGGACTAACGGTGTTGTTCATCGGCCTGGCGCTCGCAGCCCAGGCGACGATGCGGCCGATCAGGCTGGCGCTGCGCTTGCCGCTGGATGAAGGCATGGTGATGGACATGCCGATCACCGTTCCGCGCATGACGGTCTCGCAGGCGGCCGATGATTTGAAGGCTCGCAACATGTTGCTGTGCCGCTTCCCCGAGGTGCGGATGGTCACCGGCAAAGCAGGCCGAGCCGACACGGCGTTTGATCCTGCGCCGATCGATATGATCGAATCGATGGTCGAGTTTCGGCCGAGGAACGCCTGGCCCAGGCGCCGACTGCTGCACCCGGAAGCCGCGCGGCATGCAGCTCTGGTCGTGCGCGAAATGGTGACGGCAGGACTGGTCGAGCCTCCGGCGGACGAACCTCGCTTGGTCGAGGAAATCGTCGATGCAGGACTCCAGCGCTTCAATGCCGCTCAGCGCGAACTGTGTTGGCAATTGCTGCAACCGTTCGAGAAATCACTCTCGCAGGAACTGACCTTGGCCGTCGCCAAGGAGCTGTCGCAGCGCTGGCATCGCGCAGGCGTGCTCGAAGAGTCGCTTGCTGAGACCGAAGTCAGTGCGCTAGCCAGCCAGGTTTCGATCGACGACCAAATCCTGCTGGCCAAACAGCTCGATCCCAACTCGGTCCACATCGTCATTGGCCAGCTCTGCCGTGGATTTGCCGAGACGCATGGACAGGATGCCGAGGACCTCCGCCGCGCCGCCGAAGCGACTCGATCGCAAGTGTGGTCGCAAATCCAAAGCACCTTGTTCGCATCGAGCGGCACGACTCTCGCAGAGGAAGTTTGCGAACGCTCCGTGCGCCCGATCGCCCAACGGCGTTGGCGCAAGTTTGTGGCGTATGAAAATCAAACGCTCTATGGGCGCGTCGGCCGCACTTGGACGCAGATCGTGGCCGACGAATTGTGCATGCGTCAGCCGATTCTCGACGAGCGCTTCGCCCGCGTCTGGGAACAAATCCTCGCCGCCCGCTATGCCACCTCGACAGAGTTAGGCGCCCAGGTGCCTGGCGCCGAAGTGTCGAGTACTGGCACGCCAGCACCGCATCACGGCGGCGACGCGCACGACATGACGTCGATGCCTTCGGTGTCGAAGATGCCGATCATCGATCCACACGCAACGTATGACCGACTGATTACCAGCCTCTCGGAACGCCTCGGGCGATCGGTGTGGCTATGGCCGCACGATCAGGAATCGCTTGCCGGCGCATCGGGCGAGCTCGATGCGGCCGTGCGCATGCCCGGCTGGGCCAACGTTTGGACCAGGCCGATCCAGAACCGCATCGACATGCTTGCCACAGGAGTCAATTCAGAGGTCGGCGTGCGCGTGCTGGGCGATGATCAAAAGAAGGTTGTCGATGCGTCCGAGCAGATCGCCGAAATCCTGCGTCACATCCCAGGAGCGGCCGACGTCATCGCCGATCCGATTCGCGACAAAGATTACATGACACCCGAAATCGACTTCGCGCGCATCGACCGCGAGAGGCTGAGCCGCAGCGAAGTGCAACTCGCGATCGCAGCCGCCATGGATGGCCACGTGGTCGAGCCAGCTGTGAGTAGCGCTCTCGGCTCCGGCCCAGTGCGGCTGCTCTTGCGCTCGCCCAGCGGTAGCCAGCATGCGAGCCTGCTCGATACGCCGCTGCCGCTGCACAAGGGGGAATCGAATGAAGCAGCCTCTGCGTCGAAGGTCAGCGTGCTGCCGCTGCGCGAGCTGGCGACGTTGCGCTACGAGATCGGGCCGGCGACGATCAAGAGCACCGGCGGGCGGCTGAGCAACTATGTGCGCCTCAATGTGATCGACCGCGATGCCACCGAGTGGGTGAAGGAAGCCCAAGCGGTTCTCGCGCGAGCTTCGCTGCCGCCTGACGTCAGCATCGAGTGGACCGGTCAGTTCGAACATGCTGCTCGCACGCGCGCGGCCATGCTGTGGATCGTGCCGGGCTGCGTCGCTCTGATTTTGATTCTGCTCTTTGCCGCTTTTCGCGATGTCGCCGATGCACTGCTGATGGTACTGTCGGTGCCGGGCGCGCTGGCCGGGGCGGTGCTGATGCAGTGGTTGCTCGGATTCCCGTTTTCACTAGCCGTCGGCGTCGGATACATTACCTGCTTCGGGATGGCGGCTGCGACCAGCATGGTCATGCTCGTTTATCTGCGACAGGCGGTGGCAGAAGCAGGTGGCCTGGAAAATCTACCGTCGCTGGATGGGCTGCGCGACTGCGTTGTCTCAGGAGCTGTGCATCGCCTGCGGCCTAAGTTGCTGACCGAAGCCACGATGATCCTGGGCCTTGCGCCGCTGATGTGGAACACGGGCGTTGGTGCGGATGTCATTCGCCCGATGGCAGCCCCGGTGCTGGGTGGGATCTTGGTCGCCGATGAGGTCGTCGACTTGTTGATTCCAGTTGTGTTCTTTGCAATTCGCCGACGGCGCTGGAGTCGCCGGGTGCTCGTGGACAAGAAAGTAGCGGCTTGATGAGTGGTATGAATCGGCTGATCGCGATGTTGATCTGTGGCGCAACCATCGGAGCGTTTGCGGCTTGCGGTGGCAATCCGCAGGCGCGTTATAAGCCCGCACCTACGACCGCTCGAGCGGCCATCGATACCGCCTTGTCGGCCTGGAAGTCGGGAGCCCCCTATGCGCCGATCAAAGATGGCAAGCCCGAGATCAACGTATTCGATGCTCGGTGGCAGTCGGGCAAGAAGCTCGAGTCATATGAGATCCTCGAAGAAGTCCCTGATCAGGAGCATCCGCAGTTCAAGGTGCGGATCAAGCTCGTCGGCAAACCGGAAGAGGTCGACCAATATCTTGTGGTCGGTATCGATCCGCTGTTGGTTTTCCGCGACAGCGATTACAAACGTGCTTCGGGTATGTAGCTGTTAGCCGGAAGAATCGATAACCACTAAGACATGCAGATGCGAAAGTGGCTCTTCTCCGAGTTTAGTGGCTTTGAAGATCACTGTATCGTGTATTCGATGTAGAGATTCGGAGCGCCGTGCGAGTCTGGCTCTGCGATTGCGACCTGTAAGGTCGCCTATGTCAGCCCAGGGCAAGGAGGCCGTCAGGCCGACGCAGCCCTGGGTAGGTAGGCGGGCACACGACGGCCCTGACAGGGCCGCTCATTGACCGATAACGCCGCATTAATTCTTGGCGCTAACAATGAGCGGCACCTTTCAGGGCCGACATCCGACTGTTCGGTGTACCCAGGGCTGCGCCGCCTGACGGCGTCTTGCCCTGGTCTGACATAGGCGACCTTACGGGTCGCAATACGACGGCTTCAAACGTTACCGGTCGTGCAACAACTGCT
>JBQCEI010000200.1:0-7010 GCA_051960375.1 Aureliella sp.
GATCACGCAGATCGTTCGCGACCTGGCCGGTGCCGGCTTGGAGGTCTCGCACCCGCTGCTAGCCGATCGGCCGGAGCCAAAGTCGGCCACCGTGCTGATGCTGACCAGCAACCGCGGTCTGTGCGGCGGTTACAACGGCTCGGTCATTCGCGCCGCCATGCTGCGACGCAACGAGATCGCTACTGGTGGCACGGGGCTGAGCTTCGAGATCAGCGGCAAGCGCGGCATCTCGGCGATGAAGTTCCGTCAAGTTTCGATCGATCAGATGTATACGCAGTTCGAAGATAGCCCGGCCTTCGAACAAGTCTCGCTGATCGCCGACCGACTGATGGAAGAGTTCATCGCCGGCAAGATCGATCGACTGGACGTCGTCTACACGCAGTTCATCAACGCCGCCAAACAAGTGGCTGTGGCCGAAACGCTGCTGCCGTTCAAGCAGCCCTCGGCCGCCGAAGCCACCGAGGCTGGCGCGGCCGCTGGCCAGCGGGCCAACTACGAATTCCGTCCCTCGGCCGAATCGATCCTCGAAGAGGTCGTGCCCGCCAGCTTCCGCGTGAAGCTGTTCAAGTGCTTCTTGGATGCGGCAGTCAGCGAACAGATCGCCCGCATGGTCGCCATGAAGAGCGCCACCGAGAACGCCGGCGACATCATCAAACAACTGTCGCGGACCTACAACCGAGCACGCCAGTCGCGCATTACACAAGAGATCATGGAAATCATCGGCGGCGTCGAAGCCCTCGAAGCTTAGGTCGCTCAGGCCTGAAGCTCGCGAAGGCCGAGCAGCCAATTTCCCGGGCAGTTCCGCTCGGGCAACTCAGATTCATCACCAATCACTCACTCCCAGACCAACGCTTAACGAAGTCACGCCTGTACGAGGACGGGATTTATGTCGACCACAGCACAAAACATCGGACGCATCACACAAGTTATCGGTTCGACGTTCGATGCCGAGTTCCCCGAAGACTCCCTACCGCCGATTTACAATGCGGTGCGGATCCGCTCCAACGCCAAAGGCGTCGACATCGATCTGACGGGCGAAATTCAAACGCACTTGGGCGGCGGCCGCGTTCGCTGCGTCGCTCTGGGCAGCACCGAAGGCCTGATGCGCGGTCTGGACTGCGTCGATACCGGCAAGCCGGTTTCGGTGCCGGTCGGTCCGCAAACGCTCGGTCGCGTCTTCAACGTGCTCGGCCAGCCGGTCGACCGCCGCGGCGAAGTCAAAGCCGAAGACTACTGGCCGATCCACCGCGATCCGCCGTCGGTCGACCAGCTTTCGACCAACACCGAAGTGTTCGAGACCGGTATCAAAGTGGTCGACTTGCTGACGCCGTTCGTCCGCGGTGGTAAGGCAGGTCTGTTCGGTGGTGCGGGACTGGGCAAGACGGTTATTCTCACCGAGCTGATCGCTCGTATCGCGACTTCGCACGGTGGTTACTCGGTGTTCGCAGGCGTGGGCGAGCGTACCCGCGAAGGCACCGACCTCTGGCTCGAAATGCAAGAAACCGAAATCGGTCAGACCGGCCGCAAGGTTATCGAACAGACGACGATGGTGTTCGGTCAAATGAACGAGCCGCCAGGATCGCGTCTCCGCGTCGCTCTGGCCGCGCTGACGATGGCCGAGTACTTCCGCGATACCACCGGTAAGGACACGCTGCTGTTCGTCGACAACATCTTCCGCTTCTCGCAAGCGGGTAGCGAAGTGTCCGCTCTGCTGGGACGTATGCCCTCTGCCGTGGGTTATCAGCCGACGCTGGCGACCGAGATGGGCGCTCTGCAAGAGCGAATCACTTCGACGAAGAAAGGTGCTATTACGTCAGTGCAAGCGGTGTACGTGCCGGCCGACGACCCGACCGACCCGGCACCTGCCACTGCCTTCGGTCAGCTCGACGCGTTCATCTACCTCGAGCGATCGATTTCGGAAAAAGGCATTTATCCTGCGATCGACCCGCTGGCGTCCAACAGCCGAATCCTTGACCCGGCCTACGTCGGTGCGCGGCACTACGCCATCGCTCGCCGCGTTCAGACCACGCTGCAGCGCTACCGCGAACTGCAAGACATCATCGCGATTCTCGGTGTCGACGAACTGAGCGAAGACGACAAGATGATCGTGCATCGCGCTCGCCGCATCGAACGCTTCTTGTCGCAGCCGTTCTTGGTCGCCGAAGTGTTCCTGGGCATCCCGGGCGAAATCACGCCGCTGGCCGACACCATCCGCAGCTTTGAAGAGATCTGCGATGGCAAGTGGGACCACTTGCCGGAAGCCGCCTTCATGTACGTCGGATCGGTGGAACAGGCCGAAGCCAAGGCCAAGAAGATGGCAGCTAAGGCCTAAGCCAACCCCAAGCGGACTTGTCAACTATGAGCGAACTACGATGCGTCGTTGTGACGCCCGAACGGACCGAAGTCGATGTGACCGCTACGTCGGTCACCGTCCCGCTGTTCGACGGTGAACTGGGCATTCTGAAAAACCATAGCCCGCTCGTCGGGCGACTGGGCTACGGCGTGCTCCGCATCAAGAACGCGGCCGGCGCCGATTCGAACTACTTTATCGAAGGCGGTTTCGTGCAAGTGCACGACAATGTGGTTTCGGTCCTCACCGACCGCGTCGTCACTCGCGATTCGATCACTCGCGACGCTGCCGGCGAGGCGCTCCAAGCCGCGATCGACCTGCCCAGCTCGACTCCCGAGCAGACGGTCGTCCGCGACAAGATGCGCACTCGCGCCCGCGCCATGCTCCGCGCGGCCAGGTAGCGTACTTCCCAAAAGCAGTTTTACCGCGGAGAAGCGGAGAGCGCGGAGGACAGCCCAGCTGTTTCCTCCGCGCTCTCTGCGTCTCCGCGGTAAACTTTTTCCGGCTGTTACTCTCCCAGGTCGAGTTTGCAGCAGCCGAAGTCGAGCGCCTTATCGGCCGGACGAGCCTCGGGGCGGCGAATGTTCTTGCTGAGCCGATAGTAGATGAACTTGCCTTCGCGCTCGCTGGTCACCAGGCCAGCGTGAAACAGAACGCGCACGTGATGCGAGGCATTGGCGAGCTCGATCTCGAGCAGCATCGACAGGTCCGAGACGCTCTTGGGGCCGGACTGCAAAGCGCGGATCATCTGCAGACGGATCGGATCACCCAAAGCCCGCAGGTACGTTGCGCACTGCTGGGCGCTTTCTTCTTGGGGTGACGATGCCATGGCTGCTCCTTTGAAATGACCTTCAACCGGCCGTCTCAAGAATCTTACCGCGGAGACACAGAGGGCGCAGAGAAGCCCTCGAACTTTTTCTCTGCGCCTCGGCGGTAAGTTGGCTGTTTGATGAACCGAATCAGACGGTCACTTCGAAGCCCGAGCGCTTCTTGCGGCTGACCAGGCCGTTGGCTTCATCGTCACCGACGAACTGTTGCTTGGCTGGATCGAATACCACTTTGCGACCGGTCAGCAGCGCGATATTGGCCAGGTGGCAGGCGTTCACCGAGCGAACGTGATCGAAGACGTTGGCCACCGGCTGTTTGCCCGAGCGGATGCAGTCGAAGAAGTTGCTCATGTGGCCGAGCCGCTCGTTGGGCAGCTGGCCGCCGTAGAGCTTGGCCATCAATTCTTCGATCTCTTGCTTGGCTTTGGGATCGGCGTCGACCTCTTCGACCGGTTTGCCGGTCAGGCGTTCGCGGTTGACGCGAATGCGGCCGCGCTCACCCATGATCAAGAGCTCGTTCGGGCCGCTAATCAGTTTGATGACGTTGCCGGTCGAGAGCTTGATGTCGACGTCAAACGAATAGGCGGTGTTCCACGCGTTGGGCATTTCTTTCGGTGGCACTTTGCCGAGCAAGAAGTCTTTTACTTTCTCGCGGTCGACCGCCATGAACTCGCCGCTGCCTTCGGCCTCGACCGCCTGGCCATCGCGTCCGGCCAAAGCCCAGAAGGCGATGTCGGTGTGATGGACGCCCCAGTCGGTAACTTGCCCGCCCGAGTATTCAAACCACCAGCGGAAGTTCCAGCCGACGCGCTGATCGCAGAAATCGACCTTCGGCGCGGGGCCGAGCCACAAATCCCAGTCGAGCGTCTTGGGCGGCTCCGACGTTTCGAATGGTCCGAAGGGTTGATCTTTCTTCACGGCCCGCGAGGCCGCTTTGCCGACCGAGCTGACCGCTTGTAGGTTATCGCCGAGGCGGCCGCTGTGAGCGATGGCGACGGCCTTAAGGAAGCGCATGTCGAACTCGCTCCGCTGCTGAGTGCCGACCTGGAACGTCTTGCCGTACTTCTTCACTGCCTCTTGGACCAACTGCCCTTCGGCGATCGTCAGCGTCAGCGGCTTTTCGCAGTAGACGTGTTTGCCCGCCTGCAGGGCCTCGATGGCGATCTTGACGTGCCAGTGATCCGGAGTGCCGATCGTGACGACATTGATGTCCTTTTCCTTGTCGAACATTTCGCGATAGTCGCGATAGAGTTTGCACTTGTGCCCGTTTTCCTCTTGGTGCTTGGCGAAGCGTTCGGCGTTGGTGCTTTCGACATCGCACACGGCGACCAGCCGGCCCAGATGCCCGGCCTGGTCGGCGATTCCGCTGCCGCGGCCGCCGACACCGATAGCCGCCACGTTCAGCCGATCGCTGGCCGGCTCCTGGGCGTACAAGCGGGGAAGGATCATCGGAGCGGTTGCCGCGGTCAGACCGGCCGCCGCGCTCCGCTTGATGAACGAGCGTCGCGAAGTCGATGAAGAAGGATTGTCGTGCGAGGTGGGCATCGTCGGAGTCCTATGAAAAGCAGGGATTCAAACGGTTTTGAGGGACGCCCCAATTGTAATCGCTTCCGCCAGCGGCCTGTTGTGCCAGTGTTCCTCTCCGCGCTCTCTGCGGCCTTGTGTGGCACTGGCTCCGCCAGTGCTCTTCGCGTCGAAGTATTGAGGCCAATCTCTGGGAAATCGATCCAGCGGGCTTCGCAGCGAGAATTGGGGTAGTGTGCAAGTTTATCAGCCTTAGGGCGCACTGGCGTTTTCGAACCCAAACACTTCGAAACGGGAGACACTGGCAGAGCCAGTGCCACACCGGAACGCGGAGAGCGCGGAGGAGTTCCGGTGTTTGACTCATGGGGGTTGGCCGATACCATTGAGAAAAGGCTCCCTTCTCTTCTCGTGATATCTGCTGCGAAGTCGCGCATGCCGCCAGGTGACGCCCCCTCGGAGCTTACTTTTCTGCGGCGTACACTTCTGGGAGGGACCGTTCCAACCATGAAAAATCCCAGCAAAGCGAGTCGGTGATGAGTTCGACGGATAATGCCGCCGCCAAGGCACCTGCCAAAGCGATGCCCAAAGCCAAGCGAGTGATCGGGCCGCGTCTGCGGATTTTGTTGGTGATCGTGCTCGGTCTGTTCTCCCTGCTGGGAGCCAACGGAATCTATCTCTTCGCGATTACCTGGCTCGAGCACCTCACCGGACGAGTCTATCAAGACTTCTTCTATCAGATCATGTTCTTGGTGCACTTGGTGCTCGGCTTTCTGCTGATCGCACCGGTGATCGTCTTCGGAGTGGTCCACTTGTGGGCGGCGAAAAACCGGCGCAATCGGCGAGCCGTGCGCATCGGTTATGCGCTGTTCGCCATTTCGATCGGCGTTCTCGTCAGCGGCGTTCTGCTGACTCGCGCATTCGGCTTCGAGCTTCGAGCCCCGACGGCTCGCACGATCGTCTACTGGGCGCATATCGCTTGCCCGCTGTTGGCGATTTGGCTGTACTGGTTGCACCGCCTGGTCGGTCCACGGATCAAATGGTACGTCGCTCGCCGAATAGGCTTAGCCACGTTGGCGGTTGTAGGCGTGATGGTGGTCGTGCAGATGCAGGACCCGCGCGCCTGGAATGTCGCCGGTCCGAAAGAAGGCGAAAAGTACTTCCTGCCGTCGCTCGCTCGCACTTCGACCGGTAACTTCATTCCGGCCAAAGCGCTGATGAACGACGAGTACTGCACGCGGTGCCATCAAGACATTTACAACAGCTGGTTTCACAGCGCCCACCACTTCAGCTCGTTCAACAATCCGGCCTACCTGCACTCGGTCCGCGAGACCCGCAAGATGGCTCTCGAGCGCGACGGCAACGTGCAAGCCTCGCGGTGGTGCGCGGGCTGTCACGATCCGGTCCCGTTCTTCAGCGGCGCATTCGACAATCCGCAGTACGACGACATCCGAGATCCGACCTCGCAAGCCGGCATCACCTGCACCGCCTGCCATGCCATCACCAACGTCGGCGGCGACCCGGAAAACAAAACTTACGTCGGCAACGCCAACTATACGATCGAAGAACCGATTCAGTATCCCTTCACGTACAGCAAGTCGCCGTTCTTGCAGGGGGTCAACGAGTTGCTGGTGAAAGCCAAGCCGAGCTTTCACAAGCAGACCTTCTTGAAACCGTTCCACAAGTCGGCAGAGTTCTGTAGCACCTGCCACAAAGTGCACCTGCCTGAAGCGCTGACGCACTATAAGGAATGGCTCCGCGGCCAAAACCACTACGACTCTTATTTGCTCAGCGGCGTCTCCGGTCACGGAGCACAAAGCTTTTACTATCCGCCAATCGCGCAGACCAACTGCAACGGCTGCCACATGCCGCAGTTGGCTTCGAACGACTTCGGCGCGAGGTTCAATGCAGAGCTAGGCAAGACGGCGGTCCACGATCACTTCTTCCCCGGAGCCAACACCGCGCTGCCGTACTGGCGCGGCGATGATAAGACCGTCGAGCGGGCTGCCGAGCTGCTCAAAGGGGTGACGCGGATCGACATTTTCGGCGTGCGCCGCGGCGGCAAGATCGAAGGCGAGCTGAGCGGGCCGCTCGAGAAAGAATTGCCGACGCTGGTCGCCGGCGAGGATGTGCTGATCGAGACGGTCGTGCGCACGTTGAAACTCGGCCACCATTTAACTCAAGGAACCGTCGATTCCAATGAGTTGTGGGTCGAAGTGACGGTCACGTGCGGCGAGAAGACGATCGGCAAGAGCGGCGGCATGGACGAGCTCGGCAAAGTCGATCCTTGGTCGCAGTTCATCAACGTGTTC
>JBQCEI010000201.1:0-2201 GCA_051960375.1 Aureliella sp.
CCACCGCTTCATAAGCGGCCCGCGCGGCCCCGAGCGCCGCCAGATGTTCGCGCCATGCACTATCGAAGGCGCCGAGATAATAATCGAGCACAACCGCCCGCTGCTGGTCAGTCCACTGGTCGCTTGAGCCGAGCAACGCGACCGCGGCTGCCTCGTCGGCCAGTCCCAGTGCCTCGAGGCCGCTCAAGCGGCGAGCGTACACGCGGGACTCGTCGATCTTGCCACCTTTGAAACCGCGATCTCGGAAGCGTTCGCCCAGGGCGATGTTGTCGCCGCCACCGCCGGTGATTTCCTTGGTCAGCTTGTCCTTGATCACATCGACTTCAGCTCGCTGGCCGTTGACATAAATTCGCAAGCCGTCGGCTCGGCTGCTGCCATCGTAAGTCACCGCGACGTGCTGCCACTGGCCAGCGGGAATTTTGTCCTTTGTGCGGATCGAGATCGCATTGCCGGGCCAGAAATGAATGAGCGACCACTTCAGTCGCCCCTCTTCGATCAGCAGTTCGTAGCCGCGGCTGGCCGCGTCGGTCCAGGCTCGCGAGCGATGGAAGACCACCGCGCGCTCTTTCTCATCGGGAGTGTTCAGCCACAAGGTAACGCTGAACGGCTCATGCCGCGTAAAGTTGCCGATGCTCGTATCGACCGCATCGTCTCCGGTAAACTCGATCGCCTTGCCGCTGTGGCCCTCGACCAGCTTGTTCTCGCCGTGCAGCGTCGCGGGCTTGTCGGCCGCAGCCGCATTGGCCAGCTTGCCCCCTTCGAGCGCATCAAATTGGAAATGGCCGAGCTGCTCCTTGCTCAGAGCTGCGGCAAGCTCGGTCGCACATGGTTCACGCGACAGCTCACGCCGGCTGGCTAGCCACTCGGCAAACGCGCTCTCGCGCGACTCCTTGATCGAATCGGCTTTCTTCTCGATGCCGGCCACTTCTGCGCGGAGCTTCGCCAAGCGCTCCTTGGTCGACTCATCGGCCAGCCACAGCGTTGGCGTCGGCGGCGATTGCGTGAAGTAGGAATACAAGCCCGCTTCGTCGATGTTGTGGAACATCGCAAACAAGCCGTAGTAGTCGCGCTGCGTGATCGGATCGTATTTGTGATCGTGGCAGCGAGCGCATTCGAACGTCAAGCCGAGGAAAGCGGTGGCGAAGGTCTGCACACGGTCGGCGACGTATTCGACGCGATACTCTTCCTCGACGCTCCCTCCCTCCGATTCTTGTTGATGCAGCCGATTGAACGCGGTCGCCAGGATCTGATCATCGCTGGCATCGGGCAACAAGTCGCCGGCGATTTGCCAAGTGATGAATTGGTCGTAGGGCAAGTTGTCGTTGAAGGCCCGCACGACCCAGTCGCGCCACGGCCACATCTCGCGCTCGCGATCGACTTGGAAACCGTAGCTGTCGGCATAGCGAGCCGCATCGAGCCAGTCGACCGCCATGCGTTCGCCGTAGCGTTCGGAGCCGAGCAAGCGGTCGACCAGTTTTTCATACGCGTCGGCCGAGTCATCTGCGACAAAGGCATTGAGTTCATCGGGCGTCGGCGGCAGGCCGGTCAGGTCGAAGCTCAAGCGGCGAATGAGCGTGGCGCGATCGGCTTCAGGCTGCTGAGCCACGCCGCGCTGGGCCAAGCGTGCGCGGATCAGTCGGTCGATCGGATGCGTGCTGCTTGCATCCTCGGGCAGGCGTGGCTCTTGCGGCGGGATGAATGACCAGTGCTGCTGATACTCGGCCCCTTCAGCAACCCACTGCTTGAGCGTTTCGATCTCGCTCTTAGTGAGCTGGCCGAGCTTCGACGAGGCGGGCGGCATGCGTTCTTCGGGATCGTCGCTAAGGATGCGGCGCACCAGTTCGCTCTCATCGGGTTTGCCTGGCACGATCGCCCCGGCGGCAATCGCCTGGTCGCGCTCGTCGAGCCGCAGGTCGGCTTCGCGCTTGTTGGCATCGGGGCCATGGCAAGCGAAGCACTTATCGGAGAGGATGCCGCGCACATCGCGGTTGAACTCGACCTCGTCACCGGCCATCGAGGTGGTGGCTGAGCAGGCGAACCAACAAGCGAGCAAGCACAACAGGGCGGGGGGGAAGGCGGGGATTTTCATGGCCTCATTTTACAGAGGTTCGCCACCCGGGGCACATTGCGGAGCTGACGGGAGGGTCACAAGGCTGTTATCACAGGGAATGAAACAGCTCAGCTGCCGCCCAACTCGCCCG
>JBQCEI010000202.1:0-3176 GCA_051960375.1 Aureliella sp.
AGCTGCGGATAGATGTCGTGCAGGCACTTGCGCAGGGCCGCGTCGAGCGCGTTGACCGGGCCCTGCCCTTCGGCCGCTTCGAATTTCTCGACATCGCCGACGCGAAGTTTGATGATCGCTTCGGCGAATTCGCGATGGTGAGCCGAATCGCGATCGCCCGCGACAATGCGGTACTTGACCGTTTCAAAGTGCGGCTGGAATTGCCCGGCACAGCGTTTGACCAGCAGATCGAACGAGCCGGTAGCCGTTTCGTACTGGTAACCGCGATTCTCTTGACGCACGACTTCGGCGAGGATCTTTTCCATCAAGTCGCGGTCGTTTTGAATGTTGTGCTTGGTCGTCAGGGCGGCGATATTCGAGCGCCCGGAGAGTTCGCTGACCAGAATGCGGCGTTCGTTGCCCACGAGCGACGGCTGCATGTGTTCGTAGGTGTGCGCCGCCTTGTTGACCGCGTGCACGTGCATGCCACCCTTGTGAGCAAAAGCGCTCTGGCCGACGAACGGTTGGTTGTTGCGCATCTGCAAGTTGGCCGTCTCGTACACGAACCGCGACAGTTCAGTGAGATGCTCGAGCGAACGTCCGCCGAGCACTCGATAGCCCTTTTTCTTGAGAGCCAGATTGGCCATGGTGGAGATCAGGTCGGCATTGCCGCAGCGCTCGCCGATGCCGTTGATCGTACCTTGAACTTGATTGCAACCGGCATCGACCGCCGAGAGCGTATTGGCGATCGCGAGCTCGCCATCGTTGTGGCAGTGGATGCCCAGCTGAACGCCCGGGCACGAGGCGATCGCTTCGCGAGCCGCCGCTACGATCCGCGAAACTTCTTCCGGCAGCGTGCCGCCGTTGGTGTCGCACAGCACGATCCATTTCGCGCCGGCTTGGGCCGCCGTGCGGATCGCCTGGCTGGCGTATTCGGGATTTGCCTTGAAGCCGTCAAAAAAATGTTCGGCGTCGTATACCACTTCGCAGTGGCGAGCGAGAAACTCGACGCTGTCGCCGATCATCGCTAGATTTTCTTCGAGCGAGACGGAAAGAATCTCGGTCGCGTGAAAGTCCCAGCTCTTACCGACCACGGTGCAGACCGGTGTCCGGGCGGCGACCATCGCTTGCATGCCTGGATCGTCGGCCGCTTTCATGCCGCGGCGGCGCGTCATGCCGAAGGCGCAGACGCGCGAGCGGCCCAAGTCCATCGATCGCACGCGATTGAAGAACTCGACATCCTTTTCGTTGGAAAGCGGATAGCCTCCTTCGATGTAATCAATGCCGAACTCGGCCAAGCGGGCGGCGATGGTCAGTTTGTCTTGCAGCGAAAAACTGATCCCTTCGCCTTGCGAGCCATCGCGGAGCGTGGTGTCGTAGATCGCAATGTCGCGCGTCTTCATCGAACTGGAGCTTTCTGAAGCCTTGGGCTGAGCGGTAAGCATGAATCGATAACGTGATAGAGAAAGGTAGGAAGCGGAATCCCTGAAGCCTGACGCCTGAAGCCTGATACCTAACAAAAAAACCCCCGAAGCTTTGGGCTCCAGGGGTCTCGTGATTTTGCGCTCGTTAACCGAATGGCCGCCCCCTGTCAGCAGTCCTCGATGATCGTCTTGCGAATAATCGACAGGGTCATGTAGCGCATCGTGTGCTGGTCCGCGTTGGAATTCTGGTGGCGTTTGCCTGCCTAAAGCGACGTAACTTCTTTGGGGCAAGTCGACGAGGGGTCGCCGACAGGCACTCATGATGAGATTAGGCGCGGAGCCAGCGGTTGTCAACCGGGCAGCTCATTCGGTACGAGCGCGTCGGCCAACGGCGGCTGCTAGCAAGCCGACAGATGGCTATCAAGCCCGACCACACTCTCAGGGATCGATCGGCCGGCGGCGCGACGCGTCTCCGGCGAAACAGGATGAGGATCTCGAAGAACCGGATACTTCCGCAAACCGGCCGATCGTGCATGGCGATGGTCTCTACCGCCAGGCCGTTACCAGGGTCGGGAACCGTAGTTCCAGACCGCCCACACCGGTCGATAGCGCACCGGCTGCAAATAGTACGGATTCATCTCGTTGTTCATCATGGGGTTGGGCAGCGACGGCCTGAGCGGCTCGTAGCCAATCCACTTGTTCCATTGCATGCGGAGCATGCGTTGGTCGGCTTCGTAACGGGCGCGCTGCTGAGCGATCGTCAGCGGCTTGGACACGGTCACTTCATAGCTGCCGAGCGAGCTGGTCGTACTGAGCGGCAGCGGCGACGGGGCCGCCGGTGGCATCGGCGGATCGTCGGCCGAAGCCGGCCTGGCCGCGATGGCCAGCAGTCCCGCCAGGCATGGCAGGACGCTCATCAAAACGGGTCGGAACATGGTTGTTCTCCACGGAATGGGATGCGCCGCTGTCGCGCAAAAATGCACAGCAAGTGAACTGCGCCAGCGGCATACGCCCGGCAGCACCTTTGCCTAGCGGGCCGTTGACCAATCGCAATCGATCGATCGACAAGACCGCTAGCCGCCTGAAGCAAGTTTGGAGCGGGCTTCAGGAGAGCCAGTGCCACCGAGGTGCGTTTGTCATCGAACCGCCGAGCTCAGAGCAGAGAGTTTATTGCCGAGTTCTCGATCAGAATCGAAAGCCGGCCGTCGGTCACGCTTGCTGCGAAAGCGTGCGCGAAGCTATCGCATTTGCACTCACGTCCCGCCATGCCGGTTGCGGAAGCTTTGGCGGTTGCCTTCCTTTAACCCGACGCGCAAGTTTTGAAGCGAGCGCATTTCTCGGTGTGGCACTGGCTATGCCAGTGTCTTTTGCTTCGAAGTTTGAAGCGCCACAGGGCTTGGTAAGCGTTCCAATGCCAATCCAACCTCCACGGAAAGTCTTGCAACACAGTTCACCGTCGGAGAGCGGTCAGGCTTATGAACGCCATAAACTTCGAAAAAAGAGCCACTGGCATAGCCAGTGCCACACGGAAAAGCCTAAACGCGCAACTTCAAAGCGTGTAGCGAGGGACTCTCGTAACCCGACGCGTAAGCGAGGGACCTTGTAACCCGACGCGTAAGCGAGGGACTCTTGTAACCCGACGCGTAAGCGAGGGACGAACCTGCCACGGCGGCCAGCCCAACCCTGCTTCTCTCTGTGGCGACCGATAGGACGGCGCCAGATGAAATCGATGTGCTGGAACGTGAAGACAGATCCTGCCTTCACCGCGGGTTC
>JBQCEI010000203.1:0-2821 GCA_051960375.1 Aureliella sp.
GGCGCGCGCGCGGTGCAGGACGACATCGCGGCCGCTTACCCCGAGGCGCTCGAGGGTTACTTCAACGTCGGCGTGCTGCACACTTCGCTCAGCGGCAACTCGGGGCACGATACCTACGCGCCCACCTCGGTCAACGTGCTCGAAGGTCGCGGCTACGATTACTGGGCTTTGGGTCACATTCATCTGCGGACGATTCAGTCGCTGAGCGATCGAGCTTGGATCGGTTACAGCGGCAACACGCAAGGTCGGCACGTGCGCGAATCGGGAGCCAAAGGCTGCCATCTGGTTCATGTGCGCGATCGCAGACTCGAGCGCGTCGAATTCGTGCCAACCGACACGTTGCGGTGGTTCGAGATTCCGGTCGACGTCACGCAGCTCGAGATGCTGTCGGACTTGAGCGAAATGGTGTGCGGCGCATGCGAAGGCTTGCTGGCCGAACATGCCGGCCGGCAATTGGCGATCCGCATTCGCCTGACCGGCGCGTCGAAACTGCACGCGCAGCTGGCCGATTCGTTTGCCAAGGAACGCGTCTGCGAATCGCTCAGCGGCAAACTGCGCGAAGTCGGATCGCTGTGGCTCGAAGCGCTCAAGATCGACACGCGCACGCCGGCGGTGGCGGTGCCCAGGGGCGACTTGCAGTTGCCGCTCGATACGCTGCGCGAGATCGTGGCTGATATCCGCGGCGAACCCGCTTTGCAGAAGCAGGTACTCAAGTCGCTTGAGGAACTGGGACGTAAGGCGCGGGGCGCGCTGAGCAAAACCGACTGGCAACTCTGGAACGAATCGGGGCAAGGCGCCGATTTCACCCGCCTGCTCGATCAAGCCGAGCAGTTATTGGAAGCTTGGGTCACTGAGGACGACGTGCGATGAAGATCGATTCAGTCTTGCTGGAGAATTTCGGCCTCTTCGGCGGCCGGCGGTATCGCTTTGACGGTCAACCGCTGGTGCTGATCTACGGTGCCAACGAGTCGGGCAAGACGACTACGCTCAACGGCCTGCGGCAGGCACTCTTCGGCTTTCCGCACAATTCGGCGTATATCACCGGCAAACCGATGAGCGCCGAAGTGTCGGTCACGCTCAGCGACGGCCGCTTGGTTCGCTTCACGCGCCAAAAGAAACGCAACGATGCTTTCAAGGCGACGGTCGACGGCAAGTTCCCGCTGTCGGAAGCCGAGTGGCTCGAACTGGCCGGCGGGCTCGATTTGAAGAGCTACCAGAGCCTGTTCGGCTTTTCGCTCGATGAACTTCGCAACGGCGAAAAAGCCTTGGCCCATGCGCCTCTCGATGAAGCCCTCTCGGGCAGCGGCCTCGGCGGGCTGGCCCGATTGCAACACGTGCAACATCGCATCGACGATTTTCTGTCGGCCAGTTTGAAGCGCGTCGGCACCGGCGGCGCGATCAACGCCAAGCTGGCCGAAATCGAAGCCGCCGAAAGGCAACTCGAAAGCGTCCTGACTCTGCCGAGCGATGTGGCCGAACTGCGCCAGCGCATCACGGTCGCCCAGGAAACGGTCCAGCGGCTCGGCGACGAGGTGCGGCAGTTGCGGGCGGCTGCCGAAGCCAGCAAGCGACGCCAAGCCGCCTTGCCCCGGGCGATCGAATATCGCCAAGTCGAACAATCGCTCCAGACACACGAACTGCCCGCCGGCATCGATGAATCGTTTCGTTTGCAGTGGACGGTGACCAACAACAAACTGGCCGGCGCTCGCAATGAACTGGTCAGTGAAGAGCGCAAGCGTGCGCAGCTCGAGAGCTCGCTCGCCGCACTGCCCGAAGCGGCCAGTTCCGGCGAACATCACGCCGAGACGAGTCGCTTGGGAGCCGAGGCTCAGCAAGTGGCGCAGCGTCGGCGGCAGCTTGCCGAAGACGTTCGCGAGTGCGAAGAACTCGAACGCGAACTCGGTGAGGCCCTGCGCCGCTTGGGCTGGTCGCGACAGGATGATCAGTGGCGGCGAATCGAACTGGACCTGGCGCAGCGAGCTGAACTGGACGGGCTGCGGCAGCAGGCCGAAACGCTCGCGGCGAAGCTCGCTGCTTGCCAAACGCGGCTCGAGATGGCGGCATCGCAGCTCGACAAACATACGCCGTCGGCAGACCCGTCGGCGCTGCCCGAAAATCTTCCGCGGCTCGAGACACTCATCCGCCAGGCGCAGCAAGCCGAGCAGAACTGCTTGCAGCACGCGCGGCAACTCGAACAGATTCAAGCCGATGGCCGCGCCGCGAGCGACGCTCAACGGTTGCTCAAGGCAACTCAGGCATTGCAGCCGGCCAGTAGTGACGCGGTGACCGAGCTCGATGCGAACTGGCACGTGCCCGCCGCCGAAGATGTTGCCGCGCATCGCCAGAGTATTGCTCGGCTGACCGCGCAGCACGAGCGGCTGGCCAGCGAGCTTCAGCAGCGCACCGGTGAAATGGAATCGATCCGTCGCGATCTGGCCGAAGCCAAATCGGCGCACGGCTTGATGTCGCTCGAGGAACTTGAAAGCCTCTGGCAACAGCGCGACGCGATCGTCGGTCAGTGGCGGCAAGAGTTGACGACGCCTCTGCTGGAGGTTTCTGCCAAGGAGCAGGACGAGCGGCTGGCCCAGCTCGAGCAATTGCATGTCCAGTCCGATGCGACCGTTCGCAGCATGCTCAAATCACTCGATCGCGTCGCGGCGATGATCGCCAAGCAACAGCGCCTCAGCGTCCTCGAAACGCAACTGGCCGCACTGACGACGCAAGTATCTCAGTCGCAGGCAGCGCTCGACGAAACGCAGGCCGCTTGGCGAGCGCTCTGGGAGAAATGTCCTTTTGTGCCCGACGCTCCCGAGCGGATGGC
>JBQCEI010000204.1:0-3613 GCA_051960375.1 Aureliella sp.
CACGACTGAGTATCGGCGGCGGTATGTTTGGGAGCAGCCGCTTTGCGCTCGACGGGCCGCGACAGCGAAGGGGTCGCATCACGGCGCAGCAAGCGCATGCCGCCTGGCGTGACGCGGAGCGTTTGATGTTCGCCGTCGCGCATTAAAAATTGTTGGCTGACCAGTTGTTCGATCCAGCCGCGGACCGTCGACACCGAATGCTCTTTCAGCAAGCCGTATGTGCTCAGCGAATCGTGTCCGAACTGCAGTACGCGCTGGTCGCTCGAGCCGATGAGGACTTTGGCCGTGTGATCGGCACCGAAGCGTTGGTCGAGCCGCAGGACGCACGAGAGAATCATCTGCCCGAGCGTCACCGGATCATCGGCTTGATCGATTTCGCCCAAGCACACGTCGCACGCGCCGCAGTTATCGCCCGGCAAGTTCTGACCGAAATAGGCCGAGAGCGTGCGGTGGCGACAGACGGCGCTGGTGCACAGATTGTGCATCGCATTGAGTGCTCGCATCGCTGCGTCGCCGGCCGGCGATTCGAGGTTGGCGAGCATCTTCTTCCAGGTCATCAAGTCGGCCGCGCTGTACAGCAGCACGCATTCCGATTCCAGGCCATCGCGTCCGGCGCGGCCGCTTTCCTGCTGGTAATGCTCGATCGACTTGGGCATTCCCGCATGGACGACGTACCGCACATCGGGCTTGTCGATTCCCATGCCGAAGGCGACCGTGGCGACGACCACATCGGCCTGGTCGCCAATGAAAGCGTCTTGATTGCGTTTGCGCGATCCCTCGTCCATGCCGGCGTGATACGACACGGCCTGGATTCCCAAGTGGTTCAAGGCGCCGGTGACGCGTTCGACTTCTTTGCGGCTGATGCAGTAGATCACCCCCGATTCGCCGCGGTGCCGCGCGACGACATCGAGGATTTGCTGCATGCGGCCGTCGACCGGCAACATGCGGTAGACGAGATTCGGGCGATCGAACGAGCCGACGAAAATCTGAGCGTCGGAGAGCCCCAGTTGCCTGACGATGTCCTGCCGGACTTGCTCGGCCGCCGTAGCCGTATAGGCATGAACCGGCGTTTGTGGAAAGCGATCCTTGAGCACCCGCAGGCCGCGATACTCGGGGCTGAAGTCGTGGCCCCAATCGCTGATGCAGTGCGCTTCGTCGATCGCGAAGAGCGACAGCGGCGTGCCGCGCAGGAACTCGAGCATGCGGTCGGTCAGCAATCGCTCCGGTGCGACGTAGAGCAGTTTCAATTGCCCGGCGCGGATCTGCTGAGCGATCTCGCGCTGCTCGTCGGCCGACTGAGTCGAGTTGATAAAAGCAGCCGACACACCGCAGGCCTGGAGGCTGTCGACCTGGTCCTTCATCAGCGAGATCAGCGGCGAAACGACCACCGCCAAACCGTCCAGACAAAGGGCCGGCACCTGAAAGCAGAGCGACTTGCCGCCGCCGGTCGGCAACACGACCAGGCTATCGCGACCGGCCAGCGCCGCGGTGACCGCCTCCTGCTGCAGTGGCCGAAAGCTTTCATAACCCCAGACCCGCCGCAGCGTTTCCTCAGCCTTGCCAAGCAACCCGTCCGCCACACTACTCACGCGAAATCCCCCGCCGGCCCCCGGGCCGTCTCCTGCCTTGCTTCCACTACGTCCCTCGGTTTTTGTCCCTCGGTTTTATAGTAGAGCAACGACAAGGGGGCGACCACCCACAGGCCGATCGGCCGACGGGCTGATGGGCTGGGCCTGCTCGTTCCCAGGCTCTGCCTGGGAACGCACTGTCTTCGAGGCTCTGCCTCGCTGCAGCCGGCAAGCAGGCCAGCAGGCCGGCAGGCCGGCAGGCGAGCCTTCTCGGCAGGTGCGTGGGGAGGCGGAGCCTCCAAGACATTGCGTTCCCAGGCGGAGCCTGGGAACGAGGGTTACCTAGGACTAGCGGTTGCTGGCTTTGCGGCTGCTGGTCTTGCTGGCCGCTTCGATGGTTTTGGCTTCGTCGGCGGGCGTTGGCTCGGCGTCGACCGGCTCGGGGAGCAATTCAAAGCTGCCGGCCATCTGCTCGTCGGCGGCGCCGAACTGTTCGGCCGCTTCGCCGCTCATCGTGAACACCAGCGATACGCGGCGTCCGGTGTCGTCCGACAGGTGCGTGTACACCCAGCGGACCGGCACGTCGGAGGTTTGGCCGATCGCCACGACGCGGAGCAGCCGCAGACCGCCGCTATTGACCTTCTCGCCCGCTTCTAAAATCTGTTCGAGGCTCTCGGCCAGCGAGCGGCGAATGTCGTCCTGCATACCGGCGAGCGTCAGTTGCTGGCCGGCATTGAGCTTGGGCAGGCGGGTGATGTTGCACTGAGCGACGACCTGGTTCTTTTCGACCAGTCGCACGATCGACTCGTCTCCCGCATCGACGATCGTCTTCCAGCGGCGGTCGGCCAGCATTTGGTAGCGGCCAGAGACCGACGCGATGCGAACCAACCAGCGACCTTCATCGTCGCTGGCGGCCAGCGCTCGCAGCTGGTCCACATCGACATCTGCACAAGCGTCGGGCTCTTCCTTGCGGATCAGCTTGATGCGGGCCGTTAGATGAAAGCCCGGTTCAGCCTGGCTGATGTCGCGCGTCTCGCGGAGTGACATGCCGACCCAAGTCACCAAAGCACAGCGGCTGCCTAGAGTGGCTTGCAGGTTTCCGGTCACTTCCAGCTTGGTCGGAACGCTGTTGGCGGTGCCTTCGATCGTTCCTTCGTATTCGATCTTGGCGACGTTCTTTTCGACTTCGACGACGCGAGCTTCCAGCGTGGTCGAATGCACCGCCTCGAGGTTGAAGAGTTCGGCAACGGTGCGCTCCTCGGGAGACCAAGAGCTGTCCGGTTTGACCGGGCTAGCCGGCAGCAGTTGATCGAGGACAGCGGTATTGACCGGCAAGCGAACGAGATCGATTTCGCGCGGCTGCAGCGGCTCGTCGGGGCAATACTGTTGCCAAACTCCGTCGTTGCGCATCAGGCGAGCGTCGCGGCACTCGGGGCGCAGCTGATGGCTGCTAGCGTGGCCGGCGACCCATGTCTTGACGCTCGCTTCGTGGTAATGGCGGGCAGCGGCTTGGACCGCGTTATCGCGATCCAGCGCGATGCGTTCGTCGAAATCGACAGTCGATTCGGCTTTGACTTCGGCTTCGCGCGGCGGCTTCTTGCTCGAGGGATCCGGATCGGCGACTTGCAACGTGCCGCTCAGTTGCAGAACGACGCGGCTGCGCGTCCCCAGCTCTTCAATCCCGCGCGGCGCCTGGAGTAGGGCCGGCGTGCGGGCCCTAGGCGACTGCGCAAAAATGGCAGAAGAGGGCGAGCTGGCAAGCTGCACAGCTAGAGTGGCACCGAGGGCCGCGACGAAGGCACGGCGCGAAGGGCTGTGCAGAGGTGTGCAAGCATTTGCGTCGAGATCGCGCGCCGGAGCTGCAACAGCAGGGAGAGTGACCAGGGAAAGAGGAGATCGTGATTCAAGCCGCGACATAACTGAAGGCACTCCGTCGCCAGAGAAACTGCGGGATGGTTAGTTTGCTACATCGAAGTGTTGACGCGTGTCGCGAAAGCACAGCGGCTCAATTCGCCCCGGAGGGGCGATGTAACCCGACGAGATCG